>JAGGWR010000224.1 GCA_021163445.1 Candidatus Tharpella aukensis | reverse complement strand
TAAAAAGTAACGGGATGGCTAAGTTAAAATTTCGATAGACAAGATGTTGTGGTTCTCCAGGTGCGAGACCATACATGTAGTATGTCGAGTGTCTGGAGAACCACAACAACGCAGGATATCGGAACTTTTTACGACGCCATCAGATTTTTCAGGAGTGAATTATTAATGAACAACCAAGGCGTAGCCGTTTTTGCCGAGCATTGTTTCCAGGGTCGACGTCTGGAGCTTGATTTTCTTTTGCAGGAGTTGCAGAAGGATGGTTTCATCAGGTCTGCCGACGCTGAACTTTGCCGCCGTTCGGCTCAGATTAAACGTCGTCTGCCGCAACACCCTCTGGCTTTGATTGGGGCCTTGAAAATTGAGGATCGGCGGGCGGCGGGCGGTGTACTTTCGCTTGAGGATCTGATCTCTTGGGTGGCCGCTAAATCCGGTTTGCCTTACCAGCATATCGATCCTTTAAAACTTGAAGTGCACGCCATTACCGGTCTTAATCTTCCTCTGGCCTACCTTGAACGTTTTAACATTATGCCGATCAAGGTGGACGGCGGCCGGGTGATAATGGCAACGGCTGAACCATTTGTTGATGAGTGGGTTAAAGAGCTAGGTCAAGTTTTAAAGAAAAAGATCGATCGGGTGATTGCTAATCCTCTCGATATAGAGCGTTACCGGCGGGAGTTTTTTGCCCTGGCCGAATCGGTAAAGGGGGCCAGTGATGGCCGGGTCAGCAGTTCGCAGATCTCCGATTTTGAACAGTTGCTCACCTTGGGCCGGGCCGGGCGACTCGATGCCAGTGATCAGCACATTGTTCATATTGTTGACTGGTTACTGCAATACGCTTTTGACCAACGGGCAAGTGATATTCACCTTGAACCCCGGCGTGAGAGCGCTAATATTCGCTTTCGTATTGATGGCGTTCTTCATCATATCTATCAAATTCCACAGAATGTGATGAATGCAGTGACCAGTCGGATCAAAGTATTGGGGCGTATGGATGTTGCCGAAAAGCGCCGTCCTCAGGATGGCCGCCTGAAAACCGTCACTCCGCAAGGGGAAGAGGTTGAGTTGCGGCTTTCAACAATGCCGACCACTTTTGGTGAAAAACTGGTGATGCGTATCTTTGATCCCGAGGCTTTGAAAAAATCGTTTCGAGAACTTGGTTTCAGTGGCGAAGAGTTAAAAACTTGGCGCGGTATGGTTGAACGACCGCACGGTATTATTCTGGTAACCGGTCCCACCGGTTCGGGAAAAACCACAACCCTCTATTCCACGCTTAAACATCTGGCCCGACCCGAACTCAATGTTTGTACGATTGAGGATCCGATTGAGATCGTTGATCCCAAACTTAATCAGATGCAGGTTCAACCATCCATTGGGGTTACTTTTGCGAGCGGGGTTCGCACTCTTTTGCGTCAGGATCCGGACATCATTATGGTTGGTGAGATTCGAGACCTAGAAACCGCCGATATCGCTGTCCAGGCTTCTTTGACCGGTCATCTCGTCCTCTCAACTTTGCATACTAATGATTCTGCTTCCGCCATTACCCGTCTCCTCGATCTTGGGGTCTCTGATTTTCTGATTCAAGCGACGTTGCTTGGTGTTATTGCTCAGCGTCTGGTTCGTACCCTCTGTCCCTTTTGTAAAAAACCGGGCCCTATTGATGAACACCACTGGTATCTGCTGACCTCGCCCTGGAAAATCAAACAACCGGAAAATATCTACCACGCCGTCGGTTGTTCAGAATGCCGGCGCACCGGTTACCTGGGTCGCAGTGCCATTTTTGAGATTATGCTTATTACCCCCGAACTTTCCGAACTTATCTCCTCAAGCATCAACCTCGAAGCCTTGCGCCGCCAGTCGATCAAAGACGGGATGCGTCCTTTACGTTTAAGCGGTGCCAACGCCATCGTCGCCGGGCTTACAACCCCCGAAGAGGTTTTCAAAGTCGCTCCGCCGCCGCGTAATCTCGGAAATTGGCAGAGTTAGATTTCTGTTAACCAAAGTCGGAGCCCTAATTCTTTCGGAAATGGGGACGCTCTTGATTTAGTGACTGAGCACAGTGTCAGGGATTGACTCTAATGAAATGGGCAGGTAGAGGAGAAATCAGTGAAGTTAATTTATGATCAAGAAATTCCTGTCGATATCAAGAAAGACTTGGAAAATGCGTCTGTTTTGCATCAATGCGCCGTTTCTGATTACGCAAAATGTGTTGAATTCAGCAAAATAATGTCTGATGTTTTAGTGAGATTAGAAGATGCTGAATGCGATCATATTGCCGGTAAAGTAATGAGCATTCTTATCGAATGTAATCCGAAAGAAGGGGCTCATTGCGATAAAGCAACAGTTGTTGGGGATAAAATGAAAAAGTTCAATTTAAGGGCAGCCTCCTAGTTGCCCTTGAAATTTGGTTGTCTTTTTTCCTTGAGGGCACGGACTCCCTCGGCGTGGTCGTCAGTGCGTTGGGTGATTCCCTGGAAGGCGGCCACCAGATCAAGGTGTCCGGTGATTTCGGCTGTCCGGGCATTGCGGATCGCTTTTTTTATCATGGCTACGGCCACGGGGCTGTTTGAGGTGATGGAGTTAACCATCTTTTCGGTTTCAGAGCGCAGTTGATCCTGATCTACCAATTGGTTTAAAAGGCCGAGTTTTAGAGATTCTTCCGGGTCAACTATTCTGCCGGTGAGGGAGAGTTCCATCGCTTTGGCGTAGCCTATAACCCTTTGGAGAAAAAAGGCACCGCCGTCGCCGGGTACCAGGGCGAGTTTGGCAAAAGTTTCACCAAAACGAGAGTGTTGACAACCGATACGAATGTCGCACATGCAGGCCAGATCACAGCCGGCCCCGATAGCGGCTCCGTTGACCATGGCCACGATCGGAGTTTGGAGACTTTCCATAGTCAGGGGGATCTGCTGAATACCTTTACTATAGCGTCGGCGAAGTTCTTCAGGGTCACCCGCAAACATACCGGTTCTCTCTTCCATGGCTTTGACATCACCACCCGCACAGAAAGATTTTCCGGCGCCGGTTATGACGATTGTGCGGACATCTTCATCCCAGTCAGCTTCCCTGAGGACGTGGCACAAATCTACTATCATTTGGTCGGAAAAGGAGTTGGAAAATTTCGGCCGATTCAGAGTTATCCAGGCGACCGCCTCTTTTTTATCAATTAACAAGTCGTTAAAAGGTGTTTTGTGATAGTCATTCATAATAATATTGTCCTGTATTGGTGATTACTTAACAGTTGGCCGAATATTTACCGATTGATCGGGTTAGACGTTGGGAATCAAGTGCAGTTTCAGGGTGTATCGGGGGATCTCTTCCTTGCCTGACTCTAGTGTCACGTCAACTCTGAACTGACTTATCTTGCTTGCCCTTTTCCGCGCCTGCGTCGTTACGACTTGAATCACATAGTTCTACTATGCTCATCAAGTCGTGCCTAGCAGGCACAAAAAATTGCGGCGCAATATTGCGCCATTTCATTCCTGACGTAACACTAGCATCTTTAGTGCCAGATTGTGGACAGAGCGGTGTTTGGGTGTATCAACATCAGCCATCTGTAAAATTGTGGCTCGTACAAGGCTGCTAAAATAATCAGCGGACTGGGGGTTTACTCCAGTTAGTCAACAGCGTCCCCTAGAACGGCTTCCTGATCTCTAAACCAAAAAGGCCGCAAGATTTATCTTGCGGCCTTTTTGGTTTATCTGGCAGATCGTTTTGAGGTGATTTAATCTTCGAAGGCCATTTTCGTTTGCCACTCTTTCCAGACGTTGCCGACCAGGTCGGGGCCGGGTTTCAGAGTTTTTTTGCCGGGTTTCCAGCCTGCCGGTGTGGCTTCGGTGCCTTTGCTCTTGCGGACATATTGGAAGGCTTGTAATTGGCGGATGGTTTCGTTGAAATTGCGGCCGACGGGCGGCATCAGGACTTCGTAACCCTGGATTATGCCATCGGGGTCGATAATGAAACGGCCTCGGTTTTCAACGCCGGCTTCTTCGTTAAAGACGCCGTAGAGTCGGCCGATTTTGCCGCTGGCATCGGAGAGCATCGGGAAGGGGACGCCGCCGTCAACCATTTTAGAGAGTTCGTTATCATTCCACATTTTATGGACAAAAACCGAGTCGATACTCATCGAAAGGACTTCAACCCCGAGTTTCTCAATTTCGGAATATTTTTCGGCAACTGCCGAAATTTCGGTGGCTCAGACAAAGGTGAAATCACCCGGATAGAGGCAGAGCAGAACCCACTTGCCGAAATAATTTGAAAGTTTAACATCAATGAATTTTCCCTGTTGATAGCCGGGGGCTGAGAAATCGGGTGCTTTGTGGCCTACTTGAATCATTTGTTTGATCTCCTTTGGGGTAGTGTTTGGATCAGTTTCAGGTTTGTCAGTCAGATTTTGGGTTTCATCAACCGGCCCGCCGCCTGGACGGGTGCAACCGACAGCCATCTCTTCAGTCATAAAATACCTCCCGTTGTTAAAGTTTTTTCTTTTCAAACAGGTAGAACATCACCAGTGTGATGAGGGCGAAAACTACGATTACCAGCCAATGGCTGACGCCGAAGGCCTGGGACAGGGTGAGTTTGCCGTAGTTTCCTAAAGTTATGATTTTAGTTTTCATGAAAGGGTAGGTTTCGGCATAGAGTGCGGCTCCGCAGAGCATGCCGAAGATTCCCCAAAGGCCGTCGAGACGGCCCTCGCCGACGGCCCCGACGGCGGTGCCGGGACAGTATCCCAACAGGCCCCAACCAATACCAAAAAGAGAGCCGCCAAGGAGTTGGCCGCCGATTGAGGTGCCTTTGATGCTCATTTTAATGAGCCCGGCATCTTTTAAGAGGTAGAGACCGATGGCGGAAACGATGATAGAGCTGAGCATAAATTTAAAGATGGTCATATCGATAAAGCGCATCGCTCCAACTTGTTTATCATAACGCAAAACTTGGGCTTTCTGCAAAAGAATGCCAAAGAGGATGCCGGTTATCAGGCCATAACCGAGACTCATGATCGACCTCCTTTGCTGCGATAGATGAGATTGGCAATAACGGCGCCGACGAGAAAGAATCCGGCCAATGAGATAAAACCACTGGTTGAAAGTTGAGCCAGACCGCTCAATCCGTGACCGCTGGGTCAGCCGCCCGCTAGGCGGGCACCAAAGAGAGCAATAACTCCGCCGAGAAAGGCGGCTATGCCACGCTTGACCGGGCTCGGGCCGAAGCGCTTTCGCCACATGTCGGGTACCAGCTGAATTTTGAAATCACCCGAGAGCCGGGACGAGATGAAGGCTCCGAGCAGAGCTCCGATGACAAACATTAACTGCCAGTCGGGTAGTGATCCGGCCCCGTATTTTCCCTTTTTTGCAGTAAAATAAGCATTCGTTGAGGTGTCGATACCAACACTCTCTTCAACAACCGCCGCAACCCGGACAAATGTAGTTGAGGTGCCGAAGAATTTGCCACCGACCCAGACCGACAAAATCAGCAAAATGCCGGCTAAGGCTCCAGCCAGATAGGGATTCCAGGTTCGTTTAAACATTTATTGTTGCCACTAATCCAGTTCGGGATGTGGTGTTTTATCAGTCGGTTTAGGCAGAATCGGGTGTTCTACAAGCGGTTGTATTCCGGTAGTGGCTTTGAGAAAGGCGACGACGTTGTCGATTTCATCTTTTTTGAGAACGCTTTCGAGTTGAGCAGAACTCATTACCACGACTGCTGCTTTCAGGCCCCAGACTTTACCGGAGTGAAAGTAAGGTAAGGTCAACTCAATGTTGCGCAACGAGGGTGATTTGAAGACAAATTCATCACTCATGAGTTTAGTCACCAGATAACGTCCTTTATCACCGGCAACGATGCGACTGACCGGAGCGTTGATCACGCCGAAACTATAGTAGTCATCGCCGCCCATATTGATGCCGCCATGACAGTCGGCACAACCATTGTTGATAAAACTGGCGAGGCCTTTTTTCTCGCTTTTGTTCAGCGCCCCGGCGTCACCCTTGAGGAAGAGATCAAAAGGGGAGTCAGGCGTGTTCAAGGTCGCTTCAAAGAGCTCAATAGCTTTGGCCATATTATCAAATGTTACCGGGTCGGCTTCGCCGGGGAAGGCTTTTTTGAAGAGCTCAACATATTCCGGCATACTTTTCAAGGTCTTGACCACCATGGCCGGTTTATTGTTCATTTCGACGCTGGCTTGAACCGGGCCTTTGGCCTGTTCGGCCAGATCTTTGGCCCGGCCATCCCAGAATTGGGCCACATTAAAGACTGAGTTGAAGACGGTCGGGGCGTTACGCGGCCCTTTGCGCCAGCCGTGACCGGTTGAGGTCTCCTGATAATCGGCTCCACCGAGACCCATATTATGGCAGGTGTTACAGCTGATCAAGGCACTTTTTGAGAGGCGGGGTTCAAAATAGAGGATTTTCCCGAGCTCGACTTTGGCCGGAGTTGCCGGATTGCCCTCAAGAACCGGAGCGGTAGCCGGGATCGGTTTGAAATACTCCTGGGCATCGGTCATCAGCTGGTCGCCAGCCAGAGCCATGCTTGAGAGTATAAAAATAAGTCCTAAGGTTATGAGGCTGAATGATAACGCTTTTTTCATCTTGGTTCTCCTTGTTGTTTTGAAAATGTTATGACGAATTATGGGAATTTTGACGAGTTCATCTCATTTAATTTAATATACACTTGGGGTTGTGAAAAGTCAAACAACAGAACCACAAATGAACACAAATATAAGCAACCTATTTGGTTCAGGCTTGGCCGGGTTGAGGTTTTGTCACACTCGAAGTCTGCTGAAGTCATATTTTTTTGTTGACTTAATGGGGTTTCTGGTGAAGTATGCGGACGACGGTGCATTATTTATAAGATAATGATTATCCTTTTGATACTGTCTTTGTCAAGTTGTTTTTCTAGGTTTAGGGAGAGTTTTTGTTATGTCTGAAATTTCTTTGGTTGAAGAGCATGTAGAGCAACGTTTAAACAAAAATCTGGAGATCCGAAGCCGGCGTCAGCAAGAGAATTTGACCTGGCTTCGGGCCAATATGAATCCTTACTTTTTTATTACAATGGAAGAGTATCATGATGCGATTGATCTGTTGGTTGCCGGTCTTGATACGCTGGGTTTGAATCGGCATCTACTGCTTGCCGATCGTGAGGAGTTGCGGATTACGGCCGGGTTAAATCAGGCCGGCTCGATCTATGAAACATTGACTCGGTTGCAGCAAAAACCGACTTATGCTGAAATTACGCACTCTTATGGAAGTCTACCCGGCAGCGAGGCGGTACTTGAGATCCAGCGTTATGAATTTAAGCAGGTTTCCAGTCGAGAGGTGCGGGCGGCCCAGGATGTAAAACTGCCGCGCGGCCTTTTAAAAAAGGTCGAATCAGCGTTGCGTCAACTCTATCCTGAGTACAATTTCTCTAAACTACATTCCGGGCTGACTCTGTTGGCCGTTAATAATGCTGACTATATTAAAGTATCACCACCGGAACGGCTGGCGCGACTGCTTTGGCTCTATCAGCAGGGGTGTCGCTATGATGGTCTCTATTTTGCGGTGGAAGAGGGGGTCGATGTCTGTGATCATCTTGAGACCCGGATCCTGTTTTCCGTCGGCAATCCTCCCGGCCAGGGGTTTCTTGAACAGGTGCTGGAGGTTTTTCACCGGCTTGGCGGGCGGGTTAGTCGAGCCTATTGTCTTGAAATTGCGACCGGCGTTAATCCCCATTTTCTCGGCACTTTTTATCTCGAAAAAAGCTCTCTTTTGAAGCCTGAGTTCTATCAGCGTCTTAAGCAAGAGCTCTATAATACCCAGATTTTAACCAATAAAGGGAGTCTTTATCACCAGTATGTATTGGGCAATCTGGCCGACAGTCAGGAACTTCTGCTGATTAATGCGATGGTCGCTTTCAGTCATACCAACCTGGCCCACAGTCAACCGGATGTCTATGACTTGAGTGAGGTTCGCCGCGCTTTTCATACAAGTCCGGAGATTGCCCTGGCTTTGGTCGATTTTTTTCGGGCCCGCTTTTCACCTGAGTTAGATGATCGCGAGGCGGAGTGCCGTCGGTTGCAGGAGAAGGTTGAAAAAATGATTACCGGCTATAATACCGGTCATCGACATTTTGATGATCTGCGCCGAACTATTTTTGCGACCGCTTTTCTGTTGGTTCGTTATACTTTGAAAAGTAACTTTTTTGTGCCCGAGAAACACGCTCTCGCCTTTCGTCTTGATCCGGCATATCTGCAAGATATGGCGGCTGAGTTTACGACCGATTTTCCGGCTGGTAATCCGCCTTTCCGGATCACCTTCTTTTATGGTCGTTACGGAGCTGGTTACCATGTTGGTTTTTCCGATATTGCCCGTGGCGGATGGCGTACTATTTCCTGCTCAACGGCGGATGATTTTTTAGCCACAGCCGCCAGCATGCTGCGTGAGGTCTACGTTCTGGCTCATACTCAGCATCTGAAAAATAAGGATATCTATGAAGGCGGCTCGAAGATGGTGGTCGTCCACGATGTTAGTGATCTTAACGATAAAGCCGCCCGTTTGCAGAGTCTCTATAAGTTGCAGTACGGTTTTATTAACGCCTTTTTTGATCTCTATGTGACCGATAGTGATGGTCGGGCGAAAAACCCTCTGGTGGTTGATTACTATGTTGAGGAGGAGCCGATTGAGCTGGGCCCGGATGAAAATATGCATGATCCGATGATTGAGTTGATCGCCAAACAGTCACAAAAACGCGGCTATATTCTTGGGAGTGGCGTAATTTCGAGTAAGGCAGTAGGGATCAATCACAAAGAGTACGGTGTGACTTCTCTCGGCGTTATTACTTTTGCCGAAATCACTATGGCCGAGCTTGGTATTGATATGCAGCGCGACGCTTTCAGGGTCAAACTGACCGGAGGGCCGAATGGTGATGTTGCCGGAAATGCCGTGCGTCTGCTCCTGGAGCGCTCACCCCAGGTGAAAATTGTTTTGCTGGTGGCCGGTTCCGGGGTGCTTTTTGATCCTGACGGGCTTGACCATGAAGAGCTGGGGCGCATCACCCTGAAAGAGAATATCGATGCATTTGCCCCGGAAAAATTAAATCCCGGTGGTTTCCTGCTACTCAGTCGTGAGCGGCGCCGGGAGGGACTTGCTGAACTTTATAAACGGCTGGCCCGAGGGGTTGACGGGGTTAATGAAGAGTGGGTTACGGCCGATGAATTTCATCGCGAGTTTGATAATGCGATCTTTGCCGTGTCCGCCGATCTCTTTATCCCGGCTGGCGGGCGGCCGGAGACGGTCGATATTAACAACTGGGAGAATTTCTTTGCGGACGACGGCAGCCCGACCTGTCGGGCAATTGTCGAAGGGGCGAACTCTTTTATTACCCCGGCGGCTCGGGAAAAACTTCAGGAGAGAGGGATTATTGTCATCCGCGACGCCGCCGCCAATAAGTGCGGTGTAATCTCCTCTTCCTATGAGATTATTGCCAACCTGGTGCTTTCGGAACGGGAATTTATTAAAAATAAAGATGAGTATGTCAGTGATGTTCTG
The DNA here is from genome assembly GCA_021163445.1 of Candidatus Tharpella aukensis. Classification (GTDB taxonomy): domain Bacteria; phylum Desulfobacterota; class Anaeroferrophillalia; order Anaeroferrophillales; family Tharpellaceae; genus Tharpella; species Tharpella aukensis. The sequence goes on along the minus strand of JAGGWR010000224.1, from coordinate 4,227 downwards.
CAAATTCTGGAAAAACGCGCCGCCGACGAAGCCCATTTGATTTTCCGCCGCCGCCGCCAGAGTGGTAATCAGCAATCTTATACCATGATCGCGAACAATTTAAGTATGGAGATAAACCATAACTACACTCGTCTGTTTAACTACTTTCAGGAACATACCGAACTTCTTGATACGCCGCCGATGCGCCGGGTCGTGAAATCGCATCTCCCGCAATTTCTCCAGCAATCCCGATATATGGCGCGGCTCCCGAAGAGTTTGCCGTTAAAATACCGAGCCGCGATGGTCGCCGCCGAGCTCGCCGCCAGAATGGTCTACGATGATGATTGGGGCAGCGACTTTGGTGTCAATCTGGCGGCTTATGTTAAACGGAAGTTTAAGTAAAATTTAATTTGAGGCACAAAAAACTATGCATAAAAAAAGGATTTTATTACTCTCTATCTTCCTGGTTCTCCTGCTCGCAATCTCCGTCGGGGCCGAGGATCGGCGGGTTTTGCAGTGCCGGGTTCTGGCTCGGGATTTTATGACCGAGTTGAAGGGGGAGCTCAAGACCGCTATTCGTGGCGGTAGAACCGTCAAGGCAATTTCTGTCTGTAAGAAAATGGCGCCGGAACTGGCAGCCCGCTATTCGTTACCCTCCGGCGTGCAGGTGGGGCGAATCAGCGAGCGTTGGCGAAATCCGGAAAATCGCCCGGATCGTTGGGAACAGAAGGGTCTGGCGATTTTTGAAAAACGTCGTCTACAGGGTAAAACCCTGGCGGGTATGGAGTATTGGCAGGAAATTGAGGTGGAGGGAAAACGATCTTTTCGTTACCTGCGGGCAATTCCGACCGGTTCACTCTGTCTCAGGTGTCATGGCGAAAACATCAGCCGCAAGTTAAAAAAGGCTCTGCAAAAAAGTTATCCTGAAGATCAGGCAGTCGGTTTTCGTTTAGGCGAGTTGCGGGGCGCCTTTACAATTACATTGTCACCGTAAAAGGAAATCTATTATTTAAATAATGGTATCGGTTTTGGCTCCTTCCATCTCCGGGGCTACACCTTCGGTTTCGCAGGTGTTCCACATGACCATCTTCTGGCAATCGATCGGGTAGTCACCTTTTTGTACCTCTTTCTCGGCCCACTCAATGGCTTCCAGTTTCAGCGTGAAGCAGGGACCGTATGAACGCCCGTTGGTGTAGTCAAAAAGAGTGCCGCGATAGATCATCATCCCTTTGCGTAATTTGCTACCTTGTACCTGCATTTTCGGACAGCCTCCTGATTGTTGTCTATATTTTATGATTCTGACATAAGTCTGATATGCAACGATATTTTAAGGTAGATACCGTCAATCTTTGTTCTTTGTCAACCTTATTTTAAATAAATGGGCAAAATAGTTGACAAAATTCATTCTATTAGCTAGAGCACGCCCCGTTTTAACTGAATAGTCACCCCATTTTTTCAAATACTTAACTTTTGCCATCATGCAATGGCAAAAACAGCAGGTTTATCATTTGAGTAGTCAACTGGAAAGAGAGATTTTAAAGCGGCGGACTTTCGGGATTATCAGTCATCCTGATGCCGGTAAAACTACATTGACTGAGAAACTGCTGCTTTTCGGCGGTGCGATTCAGATGGCCGGGGCGGTGAAGTCTCGTAAAACTTCACGCCATGCGACCAGTGACTGGATGTCGATTGAACAGGAGCGCGGGATCTCGGTGACTTCGTCGGTGATGAAGTTTAATTATCGCGATTACGAGATCAACCTGCTCGATACCCCAGGGCATCAGGATTTTTCCGAAGATACTTATCGGGTGCTGACCGCAGTCGATAGTGCTTTGATGGTGATCGACAGTGCCAAAGGGGTGGAACCGCAGACCGAAAAACTGATGGAAGTCTGCCGCATGCGCAATACGCCGATTATCACATTCATTAATAAAATGGATCGGGATGGTCTTGAGCCTCTCGATATCTTAGCCGATATCGAGGATAAGTTACAGGTCGAATGTGCCCCGCTCTCTTGGCCGATCGGCATGGGAGGCTCGTTTAAAGGGGTCTATGATCTCTATCGTAAACAGTTGCACATCTTTAAGCCGGGTCGCGATAGTCATCAGGATGAGGGAATTGTTGTCGAAGATCTCGCGTCGCCAAAACTTGATGAGCTGTTGGGAGATCAGGCCGATACCCTGCGCGAAGATGTTGAATTGATGGAGGGAGCGGCTAACCCTTTTGAACTTGACGAATATCTCAAGGCGAGTCAGACCCCGGTCTTTTTCGGCAGTGCGATCAATAATTTTGGCGTTCGAGAGATGCTTGATGCTTTTGTTGATCTGGCCCCGGCCCCCGGCCCCCGGGCCGCCTTAAGTCGGATAGTTAAACCTGAAGAGACCGCTTTTTCCGGGTTTACGTTTAAAATTCAGGCCAATATGGATCCCGCCCATCGCGACCGGATCGCTTTTTTTCGCATCTGTTCGGGAAAATTCACGCGTGGAATGAAGGTTCGCCATCACCGTCTGGGTAAAGATGTTACGGTTGCCAACGCGACTATCTTCATGGCTCAGGATCGGAGTAATGTTGAGGAGGCCTGGCCGGGTGATATTATCGGTATCCATAATCATGGTACGATCAAGATCGGCGATACCTTTACGACCAAAGAGGAGCTTAAATTTACCGGAATTCCCAGTTTTGCCCCGGAACATTTTCGTCGGGTCGTGCTCAAAAACCCGCTTAAAACCAAACAGCTCAGCAAAGGTTTGATCCAGCTTTCGGAGGAAGGGGCGGTGCAAGTTTTCCGGCCGCTTATGGGGAGCGACTATATTCTTGGTGCGGTTGGCGTCTTGCAGTTTGAAGTGACCATGGCTCGGCTCAAAGCTGAATACGGGGTCGATGCCATCTATGAGGCCGCCGATTATACTGCGGCCCGCTGGATTGAGTGTGATGACAGCAAACTTCTTGATCAGTTCAAAAAGAAGAACGAAAACCAACTGGCTCTCGATGCCGAAGGTCACCTGACCCTGCTCGCCCCGAGTGAATGGCGTTTAAGACGGATTATTGAATTAAATCCCGATATCAAGTTCAACAAAACCCGCGAACATATTTAATACTGGATGCCTCGATTTAAAATTCATGCCCCCTTCACCCCGCAAGGCGATCAGCCCCAGGCCATCAAAGAGTTGACTTCCGGCATCGAGGCGGGCCTGCAAAAGCAGGTTCTTCTCGGCGTCACCGGTTCCGGTAAAACTTTTACGCTGGCTCAGGTGATCGCTGAGACTCAGCGGACAACTTTGGTCGTGGCCCCCAACAAGACTTTGGCGGCTCAACTCTACCAGGAATTCAAAGATTTCTTTCCCGAAAACCGGGTTGAATATTTCGTCAGCTATTACGACTACTACCAGCCCGAAGCCTATATTCCGACCACCGACACCTTTATCGAAAAAGATTCCTCGATCAATGACCGAATCGACAAACTGCGCCATGCGGCGACGGTTTCGCTGCTTGAACGTGAAGATGTGATCATTGTCGCCAGCGTCTCCTGTATTTATGGTTTAGGTTCGCCCGAAGCTTATCAGGGGATGCTGCTCTACCTTGAGCCGGAGCGCGGCGATCTTACTCGTGATCAAATTATTCGGCGTCTGGTTGAAATCCAATATTCTAGAAATGATTATGATTTTCATCGGGGCAGCTTTCGCGTGCGCGGAGAAAGTGTTGATATTTTCCCCGCTAATATGGAAGAGACCGCCCTTCGCCTGGAGTTTTTTGGCGATGATCTTGAAGCGTTGGCGCTGATCGATCCGTTAACCGGGAAACATTTGGAGAAGTTGGGCAAGTTTACGGTCTATCCGGCGAGCCACTATGTTACTCCAAAAGAGGAGCGTCGCCGCGCTTTTCTGGCGATTCAGGATGAGCTTGACGAACGGCTTTGCGAGTTAAATGATCAAGGCCGCCTGCTTGAAGCGCAGCGCATCAAAGAGCGGACACTTTTTGACCTGGAGATGATCGAACAGATGGGGCATTGTCAGGGCATCGAAAACTACTCCCGCCATCTTACCGGACGCGCCGCCGGGGCGGCCCCGCCGACGTTAATGGACTATCTGCCCCGCAATCATCTGGTGATTATTGACGAAAGCCATGTCACCGTGCCCCAGATCGGGGGTATGTACAAAGGCGACCGTTCGCGTAAAACGACGCTGGTTGAATTCGGTTTTCGGCTCCCGTCGGCACTCGATAATCGGCCCCTCAAAAGTGATGAATTTG
>JAGGWR010000303.1 GCA_021163445.1 Candidatus Tharpella aukensis | reverse complement strand
GTTCACTGGCTTACCAAAGCAAAGGCAATGCCCCCGGCGCCTGGCTCAAGCCGGAAGTTGAAGATCATCTGCTTAAGCTAAAAAAGGAAGGCTGCAGCAATATTATTGTCGTACCCGTCAGCTTCAGCATGGATCATCTTGAAACACTCTACGACCTTGACCAGGAATTGAAAGATTTCTGTGATGGTGAAAACCTCAATCTCTGCCGCTCACAACCGGCCAATGCCGATGATGATTTTATCGCCATGCTGGCCCAATTTATAAAATGTAAAGTGTGAAGTAAAACCCTTTCACCCTTCACACTTCACAAAGAGACTAACTTATGACTTACAAGAAAAAAATTGCCATCATCGGCGGCGGTATTACCGGCTTGGCTGCAGCTTACGAACTTACGCAACAGGCTCACCAAACCAACACCCCGATCGAGATCGAACTCTTTGAACAGGCCCCCGAACTGGGGGGCAAAATCATCACTAAAAAAGATGATCCTTATCTGGTTGAGGGTGGCCCTGACTGTTTCATAGTGGAAAAACCTTGGGCTTTGCAACTTATTAAAGAGCTCGGTCTGGAAAATGAGCTCCTTAACACCAGTTCAGGAGCCAGCGGAACCTTCGTCTTCGACAATAACGCCCTGCACCGCCTGCCGGACGGGGTAATGATGATGGTACCGACTAAAATGCTCCCCTTCCTCGCCTCCAAACTGATCTCCTGGCCGGGCAAAATCCGGATGGGCTGCGATCTTTTTATTCCCCGACGCAAAGAGACCGGAGATGAAACCCTAGCCTCTTTTGTCCGCCGTCGTTTAGGCAAGGAAGCTCTTGACAAGATGGCCGAACCCCTGATTGGCGGTATTCATGCCGGTAATCCTGAAAATATGAGTCTTTTGAGCACTTTTCCCCGTTTTCTCGAGATGGAGCAAGATGGGGGCAGCTTGATTGTCGGAATGCTGAAACGGCAGAAAAAAATGGCTGATATGATGAAGAAAAGAACGCCGGCACCCGGGCCTAAAAAAACTTTCTTCATCTCCTTAAATGAGGGACTCGGACAGCTGGTCAATAAATTGGAAACCGTTATCGGCAACGAGAAGATCCATTGCGGCCGCAAAATTTCACAACTTAAACAGACTTCTGATAACCGCTGGCTAATTGAGGAAGAGAACCACGACCCAATCACTGCTGATGCCGTTATTGTCACCACTGAAGCCTATGCGGCAGCCGGATTAGTTAAAAATGAACTTCCCCGTCTGGCCGATCTGCTTAACGAAATTCCTTATGTCTCATCAGCTACGGTCTCAATGGCATTTCCCCGTAAAGCGATCCCCCACGCGCTTGATGCCTACGGTTTTATTGTTCCGAAAATTGCCAATCGCCGCATCATGGCGGTTACCTGGACTTCGATTAAATGGAATCACCGCGCCCCGCAAGATATGGTTTTGCTACGGGCTTTTGTCGGTGGAGCTCAACGTCAGGAGCTGGCAGCCTGCGGAGATCAGGAGATGCTCAACTTGGTTAAAGAGGAACTCTCCTCAATCATGGGGATCAACACTCCGCCGGAAAAAAGCTGGATCTATCGCTGGCCTAAAGGTATGCCACAATATGTAATCGGCCATCTCGACCGTCTTGAAGCTATCGATGCCATCACCAAAGAGCAAAAAGGGCTCTACCTGGCCGGGGCCAGTTATCGCGGCATCGGCATTCCCGACTGTATCAACCAGGGCCGTCAAGCGGCCGTAAAAGCCTGGGAAGAGTTAAAGTAATTTCTCCAAGGCACAAAGGCACAGAGACAGAAGGCACAAAGTTAAAAAAACAATGACAAAAGTATATTATTTTTTTTATTTTCTCTGTTTCCTCGGTTTTGAACTTTGTGCCTCTGTGCCTTCAGCCTTTGTGCCTGCCAACTAATGCGTATTCTTCACTGTTTATCGCAAATTCCCGGAAAAACCGGCAGCGGCGTTTTCCTGCAAGCCATTGTCCGGGAATCGGCCGCAAACAAAATTGAACAAGCGGTTGTTTGCGGCCTGCCCGCCACGATGCCGCTTGAAGAATCTCATCTCGAAATAGACACCGAAAATATTTTCCCCGTCCGTTTCGAGACCAACACTCTCCCCTTCCCGGTAACCGGCATGAGTGCGGTTATGCCCTATCCAAGCAGCCGTTTTTCGGCCTTTAACCGCCTCAACCTTGAACAGTACGAAGCGGCCTTTAGTAAAACCCTAAAAGAAGCCATAACCAAATTCTCTCCCGATATCATCCATACTCACCATCTCTGGATCATGACCGCTCTGACCAAAAAACTTTTTCCCAATATTCCGGTCATCACCTCGGTTCACGGTACTGAATTGCGCAAACTCAAACTGGCGCCGCAGCTAGCCGCTATAGTTATCGAAGGCGTCAGCCGGGTTGATCGAGTTATGGTCTTAAACCACGACCAGCGCCGACAAGTGATTAAGGAGTACGGTTTTCCAGCAGAAAAAGTGGTTGTCACCGGAACCGGCTACCGCCAGGATCTATTCTGCCGCAGTCTCGCTGCCAAAGAGAAACTGCCAACTATCATTTACGCCGGAAAATTGAGCCGGGCCAAAGGGGTGCCCTGGCTGCTCAAAGCTTTTGCCGAACTCAAAAATGAGTCGGTTTTATGGTTAGCTGGCAGCGGTGACGGACCGGAATCCGAAGCGATAAGAGTAACCGCTTCAGCCACTCCAAACGTCGAGCTTCTCGGAGCCCTTACGCAAGCGGAACTGGCCGCCCGTTTTCAACGCGCCCATATTCTGGTACTGCCCTCTTTTTATGAAGGTTTGCCCCTAGTTTTGCTTGAAGCCCTGGCCTGTGACTGCCGGGTGGTGGTCACCGACCTGCCCGGAATTCGTGAACTGTTAATCGCAGAAACTATTGCTGAAGGGTTGGTAAGTTGCATTCCGCTACCCCCGTTAACCGGGCCGGACACCCTCGAAACAGAGCATGAAAAACCTTTTCTCAGCAACCTTAAGAAAGCTCTTTCCGAACAACTTAAAAGGGTCAAAGAACAGCAATTCATCTGCTCGCTCAAGCTCCAAAAAAGACTTGATGAAACCGGATGGCATCAAGTCTTTAAACGGATTGGAAATGTTTACAATGAAGTAATACACCCCAAATAAATTAATAATTGCTTTCTAATAATTAAATACGATGTCCCCGGAATACATGAGGAATACACGATGTCCCAGAAATACCGGTGACGGAACACAGCGGAATACCCCGTGGAAGAGCGATAAAATCTTGCTGATAGTATGGTGTGGAGTTAGTTGAGTTTGTCAACAACGTCCCTTAGTCTCTTACTTAGTCTCTTAAACGTTGAATCTGAAGTAGATAATGTCACCGTCTTTGACAACATACTCCTTGCCTTCAAGGCGCATTTTGCCGAGTTCCTTTAGTTTTTGCATATCTTTGACCTTGGCAAAATCGGTATAGGATGCGGTTTCAGCGCGAATGAATCCCCGCTCTATATCGGAGTGGATTTTTCCGGCGGCACTCTGTGCATTTGTATCTCTGGTAATAGTCCAGGCTCGTACCTCTTTTTCACTTGCGGTAAAAAATGTTATCAGGTTCAAAAGTTTATAGCCTTCGAAAATCATTGCTTCAAGACCCGATTTTTCAAGTCCCAAATCTGCTAAATATTCCTTACTTTCTTCTTCGTCTAGTTCTGAAATTTCGGCTTCGATCTGAACCGAAATTTTTACCACTGCCGCATTCTCTCCAGCCGCGATTTCACGAACCTTACGCACATATTCGTTATCTTCATGCAGTGTATCGTCATCGACATTGGCAATATACATTACCGGCTTTAAGGTGAGAAAAGAGTATTCACCCAACATCTCCATCTGCTCTTTAGTAACAAATGATCTTAAATTGGCACCGGCCGACGCTTTTGCGTAGATCTCGTCCAGCACCACCGCTTTTTTCTTTAAACTCTTATCGCCGCTTTTGGCGGCTTTTTGGGTTCTTTCGAGAGCCCGTTCCAGAACCTCAAGGTCGGAATGCATTAAAAAGAGTGGACTTACCGACGTTCGGCAACCCCACAATTCCACAATTGAATCCCATAATTAAACCCCAAATAAAAAAACCCGGCGGAAAGCCGGGTTTTTGAAAAAACTTGTATTTAAATAAATCTTACTTTCCTAACGCCTCGACTACGGCCTTGCCGATGTCGGCCGGGCTTTTGACGACGTGGATACCGGCTTTAGTCATGGCGGCCATTTTTTCGGCGGCGGTGCCTTTGCCGCCGGCGATGATGGCTCCGGCATGGCCCATGCGACGGCCCGGAGGAGCGGTTTGTCCGGCGATAAAACCGATTACCGGTTTAGTCATATGATCACTGACAAATTGAGCCGCTTCTTCTTCGGCGCTACCGCCGATTTCACCGATCATAACTACAGCTTCGGTATCGGGGTCAGCTTCAAAAAGTTCAAGCAGATCGATAAACTGGCTCCCGATAATCGGATCGCCGCCAATCCCGATACAGGTCGACTG
>JAGGWR010000140.1 GCA_021163445.1 Candidatus Tharpella aukensis | reverse complement strand
CTAGCGCTTTTAATCGCCTGCTTGAAATAAAGGGTGGAATTGTTGTGGTTGAAAAAGGCCGAGTCCTAGCCGAACTCCCGCTGCCAATTGGCGGAATCATGGCAGATCTGGGTTTACGCGAAATTTTGACCTGCGAAGAACAGATTGTCGAAGCTTTAGCCACTCTCGGCTCAAAACTCGACAACCCCTTCTTCCACTACCAGACTTTGGCCTTTACCGGCCTCCCCTTCCTGCGCCTGACCGACAAAGGGCTTTTTGATGTCCGTAAACGTTCACTGGTGCCATTGGAGATCGACTAGGAGGCTGTGTATTTGGCGGACACTTCTAGATCACGATTGGAACCGTGCTCTATTGATAAAAATAACATATTATACTTTGATGTCAAGTTAATCACCGCAAATCTGTTCAAAAAAATCCAACATTGCTTTGACGCCCATCTCCCGGAGCTCCGGGCTTTCCACCAGAATCTCGTGCCGGGCTTCCGGAATCACCTTAAGTTCACATTTTCCGGCTCGGCCGCAAAAAAATCGCTCTTGCGCCTGGTTTTCAACCACTCGATCTGCCCCGGCCTGAAGAATCAGGAGCGGCGCCTGCAAGCTTTCAGCCCCCGCCTTAACCTCTTCAATCGCCTCCTGAGCATGGCTGAGCCAAATCTTATCTATCGCCACCAAGGCCTGCTTAACCCAGGCATTGGTCGGTGAGCCCAACTGAACCTTGGGATGCTCAGCCATAAGACGTTGATTACGATTAAAGCTCTCCCGATCAGAGGTCAAAATATTATCATCACTAAAGGACTCCGGCTTGAAAGGCCCTCCTCCAAGAATATACCTTTGACTCTGTCCCAGAGCTTCCAACAGAGACAAGAGCGGCAGCACCAGAAAGACGGGCAAAGGAGCGGTGGAAAAACCGAGCATCGGAGCAGTCATGACCATACCGGCAAAGTTTCCGGGATAACGCAGCTCATGCAACAGGCTAATGGCACCCCCCATCGAATGAGCCAGAAGCAAACAAGGTTCATGCGGCCGCTGCTTGACGATATGCTCCAAAAAAAAGTGAAGATCAGCAACATAATCGTCAAAGCTGTCGACATGACCTTTATGGGGGTCGGTGAGTTGACGTCCGGAAAAACCTTGACCGCGATGGTCAAAGGTATAAACTGAAAAACCGGCAACCGACAGTTCATTGATTACTTCGCGATATTTGACGAAAGTCTCGTTGCGGCCATTGACAATAACCACCGCCCCTTTTTCGGCATCAACCTCCCTGATACCATAAACAATCTCGACACCCTGAAGACCGTCGAAAACACCGACCTCCATCTCTGGAACAAGCTCTTTCACTTCGCCAACCGACTCTGACACCACAACCTCTCCCAAACCTGCTTCAGACAAAACAATCAACCCCAAAATAAAGAAAAAAAGGTAACTATTCAGTGTAAGGAGAAAAGCACCGAATATTGATGGATTTCAGTAAATTCTGGGGACATAACCTGATTCTCCGAAGGAAATCGGGATTGTGTACCCTGAATTTACGGGTTAGCTGAATAGTTACGAAAAAAACTTCATTCTCATAAAAAACCTAAACCTGCCAAAAACTTTCTGCTATTTCGGAATATTTGTCAATAAAAAACAGCGCACCAACAACCTCTACGGCCAAGTGAAATAAAACACGATCATCAACAAACATCAATTGTCATTTTTTTCGTTGTTTTCGTTGTTTTATCGAGCCATTTTTGCTACCTTATGTTATAACTTTAATCTGAGCCATTCAACCTTGCGACCCAACCAGCACAATATCTATGCAAAAAGGACTTTTTTATGATTTGTCATGAAGTGGATTATACGATAATCGGCCATGATATGCAGATTGTGGAGGTTGAACTTGACCCGAATGAGACCGTTATCGCAGAAGCCGGAGCCATGAACTATATGGATTCAGGAATCTCGTTTGAGGCTAAAATGGGCGATGGCTCGGAAGCCAACGAGGGCCTCTTCGGAATGCTTAAAGGCGTCGGCAAACGGGTTTTGACCGGTGAATCAATTTTCCTCACCCATTTCACCAACACTGGAAGCGGGAAAAAATCGGTCGCTTTTGCGGCTCCCTATCCCGGGAAAATCATCGCTCTCAACCTGCAGGATGTCGACGGAGAATTTATCTGCCAGAAAGATGCCTTCCTCTGTGCCGCACTCGGCACCAAAGTCGGTATCGCTTTCAATAAAAAGCTGGGAGTCGGTTTTTTCGGCGGCGAAGGCTTTATTTTGCAAAAACTAAACGGCGATGGAATGGCCTTTATTCATGCCGGTGGAACGATCATAAAAAAAGATCTCAACAACGACACTCTTTTAGTCGACACCGGCTGTCTGGTCGGCTTCACTAAAGGCGTCAGCTACGATATTCAACGAGCTGGAAACCTTAAATCAATGTTTTTCGGGGGCGAGGGTGTTTTTCTTGCGACCTTAAGCGGCACGGGTACCGTCTACCTGCAGAGCCTGCCTTTTTCCAGAATGGCCGACCGCATCATTGCCCACGCCCCATCCTCCGGCGGCAGCGACAAAGGTGAAGGTTCGGTTCTGGGCGGTATCGGCAGACTACTGGACGGTAAATAGTCGCAAAAAAAGAACAAATTAAGATACAACTTTTAAAGATAGAAATCAACCAGGAGAAAAACCATGATTCTGAATAACCGGACTTTCATCAAACATAAAAACAAACCTGAATGGGGTTTGGGCAAAGTAACTCAGGTTTTATCTCCCAGCAAATTTAGAGCATTTTTTCTCAACAGCGGGATGACAACATTGCTCTACAGTCCGAATTATATCGAAATTATAGATGGAATAAGCTCCCATCCCCTTCTCGACAACGTTGATCACACACAAACCAAAACCCCTCCCACATATAAAAGCATGAAGAAGATGGTCGACATCTTTTTAAAAAATTTTCCAGAGGGCTTTAATGACGAAAAATATATAAGCGATGAGCGACAACACAAATTAGAAGCTGGCGAGTTACTAACAACAACTCTAAACCAGGAAAAATTTCAGCAGTTACTAGACGATAAAGATTTTGCGGAGATCGCTCAACTTAGTCTGTCGATAATAAATAAAACAAACCTTATTTTCCCAAATGAAAAGATAAGTCTTAAAGAAGGTCTAACTGACGACGAAAACCGTGAACTATTTTGCACATCCCTTTTCCTGCTGCTCTACGGAGATCAGGATATAAAATCCAGATTCATAAATTTTGCCAAAACTCTGACAACCTTAAAAGCTGACAAATGGACGACTCAGACCTATTTCCTCTATCTATCTGACCCAGATAAATACCTTTTCCTAAAACCTACCGTAACCAAAAAAGCCGCCGAAATCTGCGCCTTTCAATTACATTACGACACTAAGTTAAACTGGGAAACATATCGGGCTCTGCTTGATTTTGGCGAATATTTCAAAATTGAACTTAAAGAGTACGGGGAGAAGTTGACGCCAAAGGATATGATTGATGTCCAATCATTTTTCTGGTGCGTGGCCAATGCCGATAAACACAAGAAAAGCAAAAAGAGTGCTAAGTAAGAAGTTATCAAATTCGCTGGATAGCGGCCAAATCATGACATAAGAACTGCATAGCTGATAACCAGATAACGAATTAATTTACCCGATGTAACCAGAACTAGAAAAAGCAAAATATTTATTTTCAGAACGCCGGCGACCACCGTCAAGGGGTCGCCAATCACCGGTACCCAGGCAAAAAGAAGGCTGAATACTCCGTACTTTTTAAATATTTGTTGAGCTTTGACCGATTCCTCCTCAGAAATCTTTAAAATTTCCCGCACCAGAAAATCACCGCCCCGCAACCCGATTGCGTAATTTAACAGTGATCCAAGAACATTACCAACTGTCGCAACGCCCACTAACAGACTCGAATTCAAACCATTCAACAGCAATACAGTAAGCACAACTTCAGAACTCAACGGTAGTATTGTTGCAGCCAAAAATGAAGCCAGAAAAAGTCCGGCAAAACCAAATTCAGTAAAATATTCCATCAAGTTACAATACTTCTACGAGATGATCCCATTGGGTTGTATATGCTTTGGAACGTAAATTAAAAGCTGTTTTCCAATTTTGATTGCGAGCTAAACCAACAGCACCATACTGGATAGCACCAGAACCCATAGTAAAATTGATTGTATCAACGGCCTGCATCAATTTTTTTGCTCGGGCTCGGTCAACCGTGTCAAAAAAATTAGCCTGCACCATAGCTTCCGATCCAAGATCATTTAGCAAAATTCCGGCTTTTTTGTACTGCACCCCCTTTTTGTAGATTTTTTTAAGCCCTTCTTGAGCATAGCCGATCAATTCCGCAGTGTTATTGGTTTGCACCGGAAGCTTAATCGTAACGCTATTGTAATAATAATCATCCTTAAAACGATTGGTCATAACGTAAACAATCAAGACCCCGGATCCTAACTTCTCCCGCCTCAACTTTTCCGCACCTGACGAAACATAAGCGGCAACCGCCTCAAGCAATTCAGCCGGCGATTCTATCTCTTTCTTAAAAGTCCGGGATACGGTTATCGATTTTTTGCGAGGCGGTGACAGCTCAAGCGGGTAACATGAGATCCCTCGAAGTTCATTAAGTAACCGAAGACCAACAATACCCATTTTCGTTCGGATAAGATTATCGTCAGCATCACGAAACTGCAAAGCATTTTTAATACCCTTACTCCTTAAAAAGCCGGCATACCTTCTTCCGACTCCCCAAACATCGCCGATCTCAACCGACTCAAGAGCTCTATCCAGATATTTTGATGAACTTAGATCCAATACTCCATTAGCTTTTTTTGATTTTTTAGCCAACCGACCAGCTAGTTTGGCCAGAGTTTTAGTTTTGGCAATCCCCACCGATACCGGAATTCCAGTCCATTTTTCTACCCTGTTTTTCAAATTACGACCATACTCTGTAAAACCAAGCCCTTTGCTGTCGGAGAGATCAAGAAAAGCTTCATCGATAGAATAGATCTCCATCTCAGAGCTAAATTGCGTAAGCGTCTGCATAACCCTTTGTGACATATCACCATAAAGAGCGTAGTTGGATGAGTAGACCTGGACATTGTTCTTTTTAATAATCTCTTTAATCTGATAGAGCGGCACCCCCATCTTAATACCAAGGGCTTTAGCTTCATTTGATCTGGCAACAGCACATCCGTCATTATTAGAGAGCACAATAACAGGTTTGCCGACAAGCTGCGGATTAAAAACCCGCTCGCAAGAGACATAAAAATTATTACAATCTACCAAAGCAAATACTGGAGCCATTAAATAGCTCCCATCAGATTTAATTGAACAGCAGAATTATTACCCATTTAGTCCTACCCTCAATCCGTGAGATTTTTAATTAATTGCTCTAAAGCAGCAGCTTCCCCGATGCGGCCGCGTTTGCGGCAGCCTTTGAGATAGATTTTACTTTTAGATTTAAGGATGATAAGAGCCAAGTTTTTTTGTACGGGGGTCAGGAGTCCACTACTGATAATTTTCACTAATGCGTGAATCCGATAGCGATCAAGGGCCGGGATGGTTCGTGAAAGTTGGTCATCATGACCACCGTATTTAGTCACCAGTTTTTCAGCCAACAGAGGGATGGAATAACGGCAGGCGGTTCTGAGCCAGAGGTCGTAATCCTCACAAGCCGGAAGAGTTTCATCAAAGAGACCAATTTGCGCAAAAAATCGCCGCCGCATCATCACGGCAGAAGGGCTGACGACACAGAGCGGCAGACATTCGGAAAAAATCGAACCGGAAGGTTTTTGATGATGTTTACAGGGGTTAACCCGTTTGCCGTTACGAATCCAGATTTCATCGGTCTGAGAGATTAGGATATCGGCTTGGGCCTGCATAAAGGCAAATTGACGTTCGGTTTTTAACGGCTGCCAGAGATCGTCGGAGTCCAGAAAAGCGATAAACGATCCCCGACTCAGCTCAATCCCCCGGTTACGGGCATAGCTGACCCCGCGATTACGGGGCAATTGCAAGATCCGGATGCGCGACCCGAATCGTTTACGCAAGAGTTCGGCACTATTGTCGGTCGAGCCATCATCAACCACAATAATTTCAAGATTTGACCAGCTCTGGGCCAAAACCGAAGCCACCGCCCGGATCAGCGATTGGGATCGGTTGAACGTCGGAATGATAGCACTGATCAAGGGTTGAGTCATTAGCAACTTACGCAAAAAAGTTTATTGAAAAAAAAATTTGTCTCTCGCCCGTTCGCGTTGCTCACTCAAGACGCCAAGACGCAAAGAAAAACCATAGGATAATTTGATAGTTTGGTAAATATTCGGCTTTACTCTGTAAAGCCATCAAGGCACAAAGGCAGCAGGCACAAAGGCACAAAGTTTAGAACCGGAATGATAGAGCAAATATGGGAATAGTGTGATTTTTATTACCAATCTGCTT
>JAGGWR010000248.1 GCA_021163445.1 Candidatus Tharpella aukensis | reverse complement strand
GCTATCCTGTCACCGTGATCTGATCACGTATTTTATCAAGAGTTTTTTGACCGATTCCCTTAACATTGATCAACTCATCAACCGTCTCAAATTTTTTCTTCTCTCGATACTCAACAATATGTTGTGCGGTTTTCTCACCGACACCTTTCAATACAACCAGTTGCTCAATTGTCGCAGTATTAATGTTAATTTTTTCCGCAGAGAAAGCCGGCTGACAAACAAAGCTCATGGCCAGCACCAGCAAGCAGTAGATTAAAACTTTTTTCACACTCTTCATCCAATCCTCCTATTAAATTACAGTTTTCATTGATGTTTTTCACCAGACAAACCCTTCCACGGAAGGCTAGAAGAGTATGATCAAACACTAACATCTGACACGGCAATATAAAAGTAAATTTTCTAAAAGTATGAATAATTACACTGGCCTGCTATCTTTTCATGAGAATCGGAAATACTAATAAAGAACACCCGATCCCCATACGCTTATTTTTCTTAAAAAAAGCGTAGCCCGAGATAGCCTAAACAGTACGCTTAACATGACTCCTGAAATGGTAACGGGTAAGTGCCAGTCCTTTATACTGACACTACAATTAATAGAGCCTGTTAAAGATCAAATAGAGCTTGACACTACCCACCTATCACTTTACCTTCAAGTAAAGCGTAAAGGAGATTACATATGTCACTAGCGAAACTTAGCAGCAAAGCACAAATTGTTATTCCTGCTCCTATTCGCCGGCAGCTAAATATAAAACCGGGAGACAAACTTGAAATAACTGCAGAGGATAACGTCATCACAATTCGTAAAACGCCCCAATCTGCAACAGATGCTCTCGATGCATGTAGTGATGAAATATGGGAAAATTACGAAAAAGAACTGGATGAGGCTCGCAACAAATGGACCGCTTAAAGCTCCCAGAAAATCAATGCTACGCTCTCGATACAGTCGTCCTCATTTATTTCCTGGAGCGACATCCCCAATTTTATCAAGCAGCAAAAAATATTTTCAGTCAAATTGAGAGCGGTCAAATTTCAGCAGTGTGTTCTACGTTGGTATTTGCCGAGCTTCTGGTTCCGGCGTTCAGAGCTGAGAAGAATGAACAGGCAAAAAAGGTGGTTCACATCCTCACAAACTTTCCAAATTTAAAAATCATCCCTATGACAATTGATATTTCAATAACTGCTGCCCGCCTCCGAACTACCTTCGGGCTGCGCACACCAGATGCTATCCACGTAGCAACAGCCATGGAAACCAAAGCAACTGGAATTATCACCAACGACAAAGATTTAAAAAAAATGGCATCACCAGATTTTGGCGTTTGGTTATTCTCATAGACCACTGCAGTGATAATCATGGAATAACCTCAAGTCAGATAATTGAATTCTATTTTTTTAAAGAAGCACACTTCCGCCCTCTCCCCTTCCACCCATCTTTTCACACAAAGTATAAAACTAAAAAATCTCTCTACGATCTCTGCTTGCTCTGCGTGAGGCAAATTTAGACCTTAAATCAGAACCTATCAGCGCCCCATCCTTTCAAAAAAACCATTGAATCTTTTACGTCAATTAAAAGTAAACACCTGATCCCTCAGTACTCACTGATATTATTGAATAATCTTTGACAGGATCAACAGGATAAAATCTGATGTTAAGTCTACACTCTAAAACCATAAAATAGATTTTGAACTAAAAAAGAAATTTGGAATTTTGTTTCGTGAAAATCAAGATTTTGAAGTCAGCAACGAAGGATCTGTAAAAGTAAATGCCTGACCCCTCACTGTCTCCATAATTCGACTGGCCCTTTTTCATTCATAACCAACTTCTTTCTGATGGCGAACTGCCACGATCAAGGCTGTTTTCCCGTCATAGTGATAAAGTGCGACATAGCCAGTATTACCAAAGTTGATAGGCCATTCCCGATACTCTGGATCCATATCTTCGACAGGTCGCCCAACTCCAGGTTGCTTGGTCAAAATCTTCATGCTTTCACGGATAACCTTCACGGCCTGTTGAGCAGCACCTATATTTTTTCCTGCCAAAAAACGATAGAGACGCTGGACATCTAGTAGTGCACTCGGCGACCAGATCAGACGTGGCATTCGGGGGGCTCTATATCTTGACCAGATTCTAACTTGGAAAGCCAGACATCGACCGCTTCAGAGGTGACATGTAAACCAGTTTCCTGATACTCATTCCATGCTCTGATGCCAGCTTGACGAAAAGCCTCACGTTTTTCCTCGCGCTCAACATATTGTTGTATTGCCTCCCCCATAATCCAGTGAGAACTACGCCGACGGGATTTGGCAAGATGCTCAATCCGAAGCCGGGTTTCGTGATCCAATTTGACAGATATTGACTTGACTGCTGTAGCACTCATTTAGTGGGCCCTCCCTTAAGTATCAATAAGTACGACCTTATCATACCATACGCCTACTGAAACCTGAGAAGTTTAAGATCTCACACTATCAAAAAAACTTTTGTGTAAAAAAAACGACCTTCCCCCTCACGATTTTAAGCCGCCCCCAGCATCTCACGTGATGCCTTTATCCCACGCAAAAACTTCACTTGTCGCCTGGCACAGTATTCAGCACTGGCAGTAAACACCACAAAAAAATGGCAGAAAAGAAGTTGATCCTCTTCTGCCATTCTTCCGGTAAAACAACCAAAAACTATTTTTACCCTGTAACGGTTATTTGATCCCGTATTTTAGCCAGAGTCTTTTCACCGATCCCCCTAACTTTGATTAACTCATCAACCGTCTCAAATTTTTTCTTCTCTCGATACTCAATGATATGTTGTGCTGTTTTCTCACCAACACCTTTCAATTCAACCAGTTGTTCAATTGGCGCAGTGTTAATGTTAATTTTTTCAGCAGAGAAAGCAGGCTGGCAAACAAAGCTCATGGCCAGCACCAGCAAACCGTAGATCAAAACTTTTTTAATACCCTTCATCCAATCCTCCTAGCAAAGTTACAGTGTCTATTGAAGTTTTTCACCAAAAAAGCCCCCTCCACAGGATATTCAGAAGAGCGCAGTTAACATTAACACCAGCTCCGGCAATATAAAAGTAAATTATGAATAATTACATGGAGTTGCTATCCATTCATGAGAAATTAAAAGTAAACACCTTACCCCCTCAGCATTTTCTTTGTGACAAATGTTACAAATTGACAATTTGTTGTTTTAGTATAGAATGAAGAAAAAGAAATAATCATTATTTTTGAGGTATTCACTCTATGCGACTATCGATTGAAATAACCACCAATCAACATCAAAGATTAAAAGCTGCAGCTGCATTACAAGGTCAATCCATCAAAGATTATGTACTTAAGCGCACATTGCCAAATTCGGAAGAACGGGTCGAACTGCAGAAGCTTGAGGAATTTTTAAAACCACGTATTGAGGCCGCAAATAACGGACAGCTCTCATCCAAATCAGTTGATGATATTTTCAATGAAGTTCTAGAAGAAAAAACGCATAATGCGACCTTATAATCTATCTGCCACTGCTGAAAATGACTTACTGGAGATTGCGCGATATACTCTGAATACTTGGGGTAAAGAAGCGTTTGAACGATACCGGATTGGGCTTAAAAATACTTTTCTGAACATAGCAAAGAATGAAATGCCAAAGCTTACTTTTTCAACAACATTCCCTGATTTACTTGTAAGTAAATACCAGTACAACCCCAGTGATTATTGGTATTATTCATGAAAAACGAGATATTGTTAGTCAATTAAACGAGCGGCTAGGTTAATCGGCTGTCAAGAATTATTCGCCTGTCCCTTCCACTACTTTTTCGTTTAAAAATACAAATCGGGATCTAACCTTTGATTCTCTCCGCGGGCTCTGCGTGAGGCAGATATTGACCTTAAATCAGAACTCATCAGATGTTCATCCTGTCAAAAAATGCATTCGACACTATGCGGCTAAAACTTCTTTTAAAATATCAGGTCGCTTGATCGCAATGGCAATCAACGATTTAGCAGCGCCGGAAGGTTGTCGACGACCCTGTTCCCATTCTTGCAAGGTTCGCAGAGAAACGCCTAAAAGTTTTGCAAATTCGACTTGGGTATGGCCAATTTCATGGCGAGCCATAACGATAGGAGAGACTTCTACTTCAGATTTTCGGCCACTTTTTCCAGACCTCATTTCACGAACCATCTGTAGCAACTCATCACCGATATTACGTTCTGAATCTCTTTTGAGAAGTTCTTTTTCATTAATTGACATGTTCCATCTCCTCTTTTAATACTT
>JAGGWR010000074.1 GCA_021163445.1 Candidatus Tharpella aukensis | reverse complement strand
GGCATGAGTTTAGGCTCTTTGTATGCCTATTTCACGGGCAAGGAAAAACTTCTCGACATTATCCAAACCCAGGGATGGTTAATTATAAAAAAGGATCTTGAACAGATCTCCGCAACCCATGAAAATCCCCGGGAAAAACTCAGGGCTGTAATCAAAGCCCACATTTTTCTCTCCGAATACTTTCGGCCCTGGTTTTATTTCACATTCATGGAAGCGCGAAATATTAAACCGACCAAGTTAGAAGCGGTTAAATCAATGGAGGAGTACACCCAGCAAATCCTGACAGATATTCTTGTATCCGGGGAAGAGCAAGCTATTTTCAAACCTGGAAATCATGAACTGACCGCCAGTATGATCAAGGCCATGCAACAGGAATGGTATTTAAAACGCTGGAAATACCGAAAATTAAACGTCTCGGTGGATCAATTTGCCGATCATTTGATCGCGATTATCGAAACTTTTTGCTTGATTGAAGAAACCAATTAAGAAGGAATAATATTATGTCAACCATAGACAGTGCCGTAACGATCAGAGCCGGTGAGGAAATCGACCCGGTTGCGATTAAAAAATTTTTACAGGAAAATATCGAGGATCTTAGCGGTGATCTTGTCATCACCCAGTTCCCCAGTGGTTATTCCAATCTAACATATTTAATTGATATAGGGGGCCGGCAAATGGTTCTGCGGCGCCCTCCGATCGGGGCCAAGGTCAAAGCCGGCCATGACATGGGACGCGAATACAAGGTCTTAAAAGCCCTGCATCCGGTGTTCCCTTACTGCCCGAAACCTCTCGCCTTTACCGAAGAGACATCGATCATCGGCTGCCCTTTTTTTGTTATGGAGAAATTATCCGGCATCATCTTGCGCAAAGATCTGCCCCCGGAACTCAATTTTTCCAAAGAACAGTCTAGAAACCTCTGCCTGAATCTCACCAATCTTCAGGCGGATATCCATGCCATTGATGTAAAAGGTAACGGTCTCGATTTCATTGGAAAACCGACTGGCTATGTTCAACGTCAAGTGGAGGGATGGAGCCAGCGCTATCGCAAAGCAAAAACCGATGACGCCCCGGACTGTGAAACCCTTATGGCCTGGCTTAAGGAGAAAATGCCAATGGATACAGACCACCCCACCATTGTTCATAATGATTACAAGTTTGACAATGTAGTTTTGGATCCCGATCAGCCGGAGAAAATCATTGGAGTTCTTGACTGGGAGATGACGACCTACGGTGACCCGTTGATGGATCTCGGCAACTCACTCGCCTACTGGGTCGAGGAAAATGACGCCGCCGAGATGCTGATGATACGAACCATGCCCACCAACATGCCGGGTGCCTTGACCCGACAAGAGATCCTTAACCATTACGAAAAACGCACCGGCCGCAGTACTAAGCAGTTTGGCTTTTATTACGCCTTTGGCCTGTTCCGGCTAGCGGTCATTGCCCAACAGATTTATTACCGCTATTTTCACAAAATCACGGACAACAAGCGCTTTGCCTCACTAATTTACGTGGTTGTAGCGCTTGAAAAAGCCGCCCTTAAGGTCATTAAATCGTCTAATTTGTAATTTTCATATGGAATTTTTAATGGAGGAGAATTGAAATGAATGATTTTAATCTGGATGGAAAAACTGCGGTTATCACGGGTGCCAGCCGAGGAATTGGTTTGGCGGTTGCACAAAAACTGGCCCAATACGGAGCTCAATGTATCCTGGTGAGCCGAAAGGTCGAAAATCTGGAAGCGGCAGCGGCTGGAATCAGAGATATGGGCCTGAAAGCTGAGGCCATGGCCTGCCACACCGGACACCCGGATCAGATCAAAGCCTTGTACGAGAAAATAGTGGAAAAGTACGGAACTCTGGATATTTTAGTCAACAATGCCGCCACCAACCCCCATTTTGGCGAGATGATTACAGCCGATGAAGAGATCTGGGACAAAACCATGGATGTCAATATTAAAGGGCCATTTTTCATGATCAAATATGCGGCCCCCTTGATGAAAAACAGCGGGGCTATCGTCAATGTCGCGTCGGTGAATGCATTAAAACCCGGAATGCTCCAAGGGGTTTATTCAGCCACCAAAGCAGCCCTGGTCAACATGACCCAGACCCTGGCCCGGGAATTGGCTCCCAAAGGAATTCGGGTCAACGCCCTGTTACCGGGGTTGACCGATACCAAATTTGCCAGCGCCATCATCTCTTCGGACAAAATCCTCAATTATGCCTTGGCCCAGATCCCTATGGGCCGCTATGCAACCCCCGAAGAGATGGCCGGAACAGTGCTCTACCTGGTCTCTGACGCGGCCTCGTTTACGACCGGCACCACAATTGTCTGCGATGGGGGGATGTTGGCGTAAACGTTATTTGGACAATTGATTAAGTGCGGTGAACCTATGCATAAAATCATAGTAATTAGGCCTACTGGTTCCAAATTCAATGTAAGCCCCGAACCATCGCCTGCAATTTTTGCCACGGGTCTTCATGGGCTTGATAGCTGGAAAGAAGGTCTGTGTAAAGCAGCTCAAAAATATGAGTTTTTTTGCAAAATTCTTAGTAACGGCTGCCGGTCAGCCGTTACTAAGATAGAGCGGCAAGCAACCGGTTGCGACCCGGCGGATATTCTCCGCAACACCTTTGACAATGCCGCGCATGGAGACATCTGTGGAACCGGCAATATGTGGTGTAGCCATTATATTATACTTAAAAATCAGATCATTGGGATCCGGCGGTTCTTCCCAAAAAACATCGAGGCCGGCCCCGGCAATCTTACCGGAAGCAAGTGCATCTCTAAGGGCATCGTGATCAACCAGGCCGCCTCTTGACAGATTGATCAAAAAGGCATCTTTTTTCATTGCCGATAAGGCCTCAGCATCGATAATATTTTTACTTTCAGCCGTCACTGGAAGAGCGAGCACCACATGGTCTGATCTTGTCAGGAGCTCTTTTAAATCCCCAGAACCACCAACCCATTCCAACCCCAATTCATTTTTGGCCTTTTCCGGGTCGTACCGTTTTATGCCGATCAAGCGGACACCAAAAGGCTTTAACCGTTTGATCAAAGCCCGGCCGATTCCTCCGAGGCCGACAATACCGATGGTCTGGCCGCTAAGGGCTCTTCCCATGGGTTCCCCCATACGTTGTTCCCTAAGACTTTTAGCCAACTGATGAACATTCCGTGAAAGACCGATCATAAAATAGATTCCCAATTCGGCTACCGAATCAGCATTGCCGGAAATATCCGTCGGCACATTGGCAACCATAATATTTCGCTTCCGGGCCGCATCGATATCCACCCCTTCAAGGCCCGAACCACACTGTTGAATCAATTGCAATTTATCACTTTGAGCAAGCATGTCATCACTTATACGACACATGGTAGGAATCAGCACATCAACGCCTTTGAGGTTGTCTACTTTAAAACCTCCGGTGGCTTCGCATTGGTGCTCGGGAATTTCGGCGCGAAGCAACCCGATAAAACCGCCCCATGCGTTTTCCGGAGCTGCAAACAAAATTTTCATGGGACGTCTCCCTTTAATACGCTTTGTACACTTTAGACGCTTTGGACTCTTCATTCCAATTGAAAACAAACGCGTTGAAAACCTCTACATCTCTAACCTTTTCTCATAGCCTTTGCAAGGTATCAAGCAGTCAATGGTGGTCCCGGCAGTAGCCGGAACTACAAAAAAATACAACCAATCTCATTAATTACTCACGCCCGCACAACGTATACCCCACAAGGCGCATGCTCAATAACTTCGGCCGAAACACTGCCCAAAAAGGCTCTCTTCATAGCCCCTTTCCCGGTACTGCCGATAACCAGCAGATCAATATCATGTTTATGAGCCAAATGATTAATTGAAGCTGCCGGTTCACCTTCGACAACGATGATTTCAAGAGGGATATCCTTCTCCGCTGCCAGTTTCTTGATCACGAGAAAAGCGTGGTCAAGAATCTGCTGCCAACGCTCATTAATCTCACCCTCGGCTGCGACACCTTTAACAAACATGTCGTCATAATCGCGCAACCGGTCAGCTTTAACAAAAACCGCAAAAATTTTGTTTTTAAACTTCCCATCTTGACAACAGGCCAGCCAAACGGCTTCGTGAACAGCCTTGTCGGAAACTGCGGATCCATCCACAGCCACCATGATTTTTCTCCGGACTCCTAACATCACCGCCTCCTCCTCTCAGCAAAAGTTTGGGAATATAACCCGATTCTCCGAAGAAAATCGAAATTGTGTACCCCAAATTTGCAGGTTACATGAATAGTTACAAAAGTTATATGGGTCTGATCAGGAATCAATCATCCCATCAAAATGGTCATAGTTGCCCCCACCAGCCGCCGGATCCTCACCCATCATCCCTGGGCCGGGATCCCCATCGTAGTCATCATAACGGTTATCAACATCCCGAAATGTGGTAAATTCTCCAAAAAAGCGCATATTCACAACCCCGGTCGGGCCATTTCTCTGTTTTCTGACAAGAATCTCCGCTAAGCCGGCATTCTCGGGATTATCTTTATTGTAAACCTCATCGCGATAAACAAACATAATCACATCGGCATCTTGTTCAATCGCTCCAGATTCACGCAAATCCGAGAGTTGCGGCCGTTTATCAATCCGCGACTCAACACTTCGATTTAACTGGGAAAGGGCGACAACCGGAATATCCAACTCTTTGGCCATCGCTTTCAAAGAACGTGATATCTCAGAGATCTCTCGCTCCCGACTCTCTCCATCCCCGCGCATCAGTTGAAGATAGTCAACTACGACCATATCCAAACCCTTACCATTTTTCAGGCGCCGGGCCTTCGCCCGCATCTCCATCACGCTGATTGCCGCCGTATCATCAATGTAGATCGGCAATTCAGAAACAACTGCCGCAGCCTCCGAAAGACGCGGCCAATCTTCATCTTTTAGAAGCCCGCGCCTAATCGTCTGGGCATTAATCTCGGACTGACTACAGAGCATTCTGGTCACCAACTGCTCTTTCGACATCTCCAGAGAAAAGAAGGCAACCCGGGATAAGGTATCCGGGTTAGCGGCTGTATTCTGAGTAATATTAAGAGCAAATGAGGTTTTCCCCATACTCGGTCGCCCGGCAATAATTATCAGATCGGATCGTTGAAAACCACAGGTAAGATTATCAATCCCGGTAAAACCGGTGGGTACTCCGGTAATCGTAGTATTGCTCCGGTAAGCGGCATCGATAGCGGCGAAACTACTTTTTACAATTTCACCTATCGGCGTAATCTCGGATTGATTTCTGGTTCTGGCAACATCAAGAATAGATTTTTCCGCATCGTCGATCAAGAGATCGACATCCTCGACCTCACCATAACTCTGCTCAACAATATCGGTCGCTGTATGAATCAAACCTCTAAGCAGTGACTTATTCTTGACAATCCGGGCATAGGCCATCAGATTGGCCGCCGTATGCACATTGTCGACTAAAGATGAGAGATAGCCGCTGCCGCCGACCTCATCAAGTTTCTGCCGCTGTTTTAATTGATCGGCAACCGTTACCAGATCTACCGGTTCACTGTTTTTAGAGAGTGACAGTATGGTTTTGAAAATTTCCCGGTTACCGGGACGATAGAAATCTTCCTCCCGCACATAATCACTAATCTGATTTAAAGCCGAATTCTCCAGCATAACCCCGCCAAGCAGGGCCTCTTCCGCCATCAAGCTCTGAGGCGGTATGCGCAGCTGATCCGCAGCCTCATTTTTTTTAAACGTTTTTGCCATTAATAACCTCTATTGAGCAGAGAAAATCTCAATTACACCATTGCCAAAGGATCAGGCGCAACCTGACCACAACAAAAAAACCATACACCCATATGCAAAATATTTTCAACCACAAAAACAGTGTGACCACAGATAGCAACACAAAATGATCCAACAAGTCGGAAACAGTACAGGAGTGAAAACTTCAAACTACCGGAATTAGGGCCATTGCTGGTACAAGGTGCAACAGCACCCAGCTGTGACCCTATTTATGTGAGCGAAGTAAAGTTTACGGTCGCTCACTTCGACTTAACAGTCTCGGGTTGCGGACACAATCCGCCTTAAGATGTGTATATCAAAAAGAGAGAGAAGGAAAGAAAAATTATAAGGGTGGTGGGAATGGGAAAAAATGTCAGAATGGATTTCCAGTGACGGCCCGGTCTTTAAGGATCAGACCGTCACTGGGAAATAACTACGCTTGAACTTCAGCTTCTTCACTCTCCTCTACGGGAGACTCCGCCACAACTTCATTTTCTTCGGCCGGAACAACTTCTTCTTCCTGGTCACCAAGAACAACGACGCTGATTTCTGCAACAATACCAACTTGCACCTTAACCAGAGCTTTAAATTCACCAACGCTCTTGATAGCTTCAGGCAGTTCAATCTTGCGCCGATCAATCTCGATACCGCTCTCGTTGATTTTTTCCGCAATATCCATAACCGTAACTGAGCCAAAAAGCTTACCCTGCTCACCGACTTTGCGTTCAAACTCAAGTTTCAAAGACGCCAATCGATCACGTAGAGCTTCACCCTGGACTTGCAGTTTGATCCGTTTCTTTTCCAGACCTCGCAGATGGTGTTTAACGTAATTAATATTGCCCTCATTGGCCAATATCGCCAGCCCGGTCGGCAAAAGATAGTTGCGGGCATAACCATCAGCGACGGTCACTATTTCACCGATATTGCCAAGATGCTCAACCGGCTCCTGTAAAATTATTCGCATAATAAAAATCCTCCAAAAATATTTTTTCTACAGTCTCTTGATCAATGCATCCAAACAGACTACTTTTTCAAGGCCATCTGACGACGCGTAATTCGCTCTCTAAAGTCAAACCAGATATCGAATATCCCCAGCAAAACAAAGAAGACAAAAAGAAACTGAAACACTAAAAAAAAGAAAAAAACAAAAAATTTCTGAACCCTGCTTACGGCAAATGTTTCAAAGGCAAACTGCAGTATCGCCAATCCCTGAAGCAGATAGGCAAACAACAAAATGCCGGCCCCGTTCAAAAACAGGAAACGAAGCAAACCCGTCAAGGGTAAAAACAGCCCCCCGCCCAAAAAGATGATTAAGGGCCAAACCATAAACCCCGGGAGTTGCAAACGGGAAAAAGGTGATGCCTCGCGCAAGATTTCGGGCAAACAACCATGCCGTATGCGGTAGAACAATTGAGCTACACCAAAACCGAAAGCCTGCACCATAAAAAACGCAATAAAGAGCAGGGTCGGAAATAACGATCCGGCCCAAACTGCAACATCTTCCGCCGCCTGCCGCAAATCGACAAGCTGTGCGGCGGAAACCCCGGCATTTTCATAGACAGCACAAACAGCCGCGATATTAGCTGCAAGAAAACGCTCGGTCAAAACAACCGGCGTTATCCCTTGATCATAACTCAACCACAACATCAACAGAACTACCATAAAAGTAGTTACGGCTGCGGCTATAAAAATGGTTTCAACCCCGGGTCGCCGACGCCTCAAGAGATCATCAAGTACCAGCGTTGAGAGGCCAAATTCAAAGAAGTAAACAGCTACGGTTGAGGGAGTTCGAAACCCCAGAAAAAGCAAACCGACAACGGCCAGCACCATAACTGCCGGCGGCCAGCGCAAAGAGGTTTTAAACCGGAGATAAATACCCGGTGCAATCGCTGACAAGCCAACCAGAGCCCCGACTATCGGAAAGATGGCTCCGCCAAGATAGAGCAAAATTGTCGCAAAAACCGCAATCGGCAACGTTCGGCTTAAAAGAACCTGATCCTCAACCACGATTTTTCATACCCCAGATCAGGAGAGATTCACAATCATTCATTAATAAGGTTTCGGAGTACTTACCGAAAAAGGCAGCAAGGCAATATTACGAGCTCGCTTAATCGCCACCATCAACTCACGCTGATGGGCCGAACAAGTTCCAGAGATACGGCGCGGAACAATTTTACCCTTCTCACTTATATAATAACGTAAAAGTCGAATATCCTTATAATCAATCTTCAAAGAGCTGTCGGCGCAAAAACGACAATATTTTCTTCTGGTCACAAAAGAGCGGCGCCGGCTGCCCCCACGTGCATCAGTTTTTTTCCTTGCAAAAGCCATTATTTTTCTCCCGGGTTTTTATCTTCAGCATCATCGCTCTTGCTTACCGCCTCGACTTCATCAGAAACCTCTTCGATAATCTCTTCGATAATCTCTTCAACAGCTTCTTCGACAACCGCTTCGACAACCGCTTCAACCACTTCTTCGACGATCTCTTCAGGAATAACCTCCTGAACAAAATCATCCGCCAGTCGGATAGAGAGAAATTTTATTACCGACTCGGTAATCTTAAAACGCCGCTCAACCTCTTTCAAACAATCGGCTGAGCAAGCCAGACGTAACAGGATGTAGCGCCCTTCGGCATATTTTCTCACGGGATAGGCCAAAGCTCTTACGCCCCAGTCTTCGCGATGCAGAATTTCACCTGCCATTTTCTCCAGAGTTCCGTTCAGGATCTCATCCACCGTCTCCACATCCTCACTCGGCAAATTGCCGGGATGGATGTAGATCAATTCATATTTTCTTACCACTTCACTCATTTTTCAAATTTCCTCCTTCTGAGTTAAATAGCCCCAATTTTGGAGCAAGGAAGTTACAGAAATTCAAGAAAAAAACAGATTTCCCCTTAAACCCTGAACCAAAGTCGAGCCTGCTACACCAATAGCCTGTAAATTGCAAGTCTTTTCCGGCTTTTTCCAATAATTTTATGGTAGGCTCGCAAAAAAATCACGCCATTATACTTTTTCCAAATTATAGGAACACGAGCCCAAACCAATCTCTTCGGCATAAGCCAATTGCGTCCGCCAATCAACCTCTGGATATAATACCTTAAATTTATCACATCCCGCCGCAACCTCGGCCCCCAAAGCGCTGCCGGGCAGTCCCGGTGCGGCGATCACCAGATCTGCACAAGCCTGATCCAGAGCCACCGGGTCACGTGACGCCAAAAGCCCGATATCGGCTACAATCGGCGTATCATTATGAGCATAGCAGTCACAGGCAGGACTCACCTGCAAAACAAAATTGATAAAAAAGCACCGCTCGCGCTTCCCGTGGCACGCCCCATATGCATGCTCGACCATCTTCTCCTGAAAAACCGGAATAGTTTCATTCCAACGAATATTTATCGCTTTTTGCGGACAGATGACAATACATTCACCACAACCAATGCAGCTCTCATTATCAATAACCGCCTTGCCGCTCTTTTCATCCAGACTGATAGCCTGCGCTGGACACCAGGCGAGACACTGCCCACACCCAACACAACGTTTACGCGCCACCTTGGGACTGATATTGGCATGCTGACTTAATTTGCCCTCACGTCCGGCACAGCCCATACCCAAATTTTTCAAAGCCCCACCAAAACCCGGCAGTTCATGACCTTTAAAATGACTCATGACCACCATGGCATCGGCATTAAAAATTTCGGCGGCAATCTTGACTTCCTGAAAATGACGCAGATCAACCTTGACCGTGCGCGTACTGTTGCCGCGCAAGCCATCCGCGATCAATACCGGAGCATTGAGTACCGGGAAATTGAAACCGTGCTTGATAGCCGTTTCCAAATGAGTGACCGCATCACTGCGCGAGCCGACGTAAAGGGTATTGGTATCAGTTACAAAGGCTTTTCCTTCTAAAGCGTGAATCGCATCAACCACCGGCCGCACCAGAATGGGCCGAATAAACGACGCGTTCCCCTCTTCACCAAAGTGAATCTTGATAGCCGTCATCGAGTGCGGCTTAACCCCTTCAGCCAAGCCCGCACACTTCAATAGACGACTTATTTTAGTAAAAAGATTGTCTTTAAAGCTGGCGCGAAGATCCGCCATATATACTGTCGACACCATAACCTGTAGCTCCTTTAATCACAAAATGAATCAGCAAAAACCCCGAAATATTACTGTAAAACGAGAAAAGGGAACCATCACTGGTTCCCTTAAATTCCATCATTCTGGTAGGCGATACTGGATTTGAACCAGTGACTTCCACCGTGTGAAGGTGGCACTCTCCCACTGAGTTAATCGCCCAGAGAAAATATGTAATGATTTCGGCGTAATAAACCATAAAAGAAAACATGTCAAGAGTAAAAGGAGTGCGGCAAAAACCGGGCTCGGTAAAAAAAACCGATTCTCGTACAGCCTCCTATTAAGAACAAAAAGTTATACCGAAATGCCAATTTTATTTCGATTTTTAAGTTGACATTTAATTACGAGTCGTTTATAAAGCGCTCTCGAAATTAATTGGTGTGCGGGAATAACTCAGTGGTAGAGTGCGACCTTGCCAAGGTCGAAGTCGCGAGTTCAAATCTCGTTTCCCGCTCCAACTTTTTCAACAACGGAAATCAGCATCACCTGCTGATTTTTTTTGGCGCCATCGCCAAGTGGTAAGGCAGAGGTCTGCAAAACCTCCATCTCCGGTTCAAATCCGGATGGCGCCTCCAATTTTTCCCTCAATTCAAGCGGTTCCCAAAAAAACGCCCGGATGGCGGAATAGGTAGACGCAAGGGACTTAAAATCCCTCGAGATAATATCTCGTGCCGGTTCGATTCCGGCTCCGGGCACCACCTAAAAACATTGATAAATCAAAGGGTTATCGGTTAAATACTGATAACCCTTTTTTGTGCTTAGGGTCTCAGCGAACACCCTCATCTAACGATTTGATTAAGAATTGGAGTTCACACTTCCAGCAATAGCCTCTTTTACGACTAGACCAAGATTTTTCATCTTATATGGTTTTTTTATAAAGCTGGAAACCCCGAGCAACAGGGCCGCCTTAACATCTTTACTTTCTGAGAAACCACTTGCAATCACCGCTTTTTGCCCCGGATAGAGTTTAATAATTTCAGCATAAGTCTGGAGACCATTCAGACCGGGATCCATGAGCATATCAAGCAGTACCAGATCAACCTTATGGGTTTGCAGATAAGCCACCGCTTTTTCTCCACTCTCTACGGTTTCCACCTGATAACCAAGTTTTGTCAAAATTCTCCGGCCAATATCCCTCTGCACAACTTCATCATCCACAACCAAAATGATTCCTTCACCTTGAAGATCCGGACTTTCACTCTCTTGGCGTGCCGGTTTTTCTTCTCCGGTAACCGGCAGATAAACCGTAAAGGTTGTACCGGCTTCATCACTCTCAACATCAACCACACCGTCATGCTCCTGCACAGTACTCCACACAACAGCCAGCCCCAACCCGGTTCCACTCCGACCCATCACTTTTTTCGTGTAAAATGGCTCAAATACATGCTCCAAATTATCATCTGAGATACCGGCACCGCTATCGGCAACCCGGAGCACAACATACTCACCATTTTCCAGCTGGCCGGCTTTTGAATCAAGGTTACTGATTTGCTCTGTTCTTGTAGAGATCAAAATTTCACCGCTCATCTCAATGGCTTCGAAAGCATTGTTTACAAGATTCATCAAAACCTTCTGGATATGCACGGGGGAACACTTGCAATCCGGCAGATCAGGCTTGAAATCAACACTCAAAGAGACTTCCGGATAGAGAGAGACAATCTTTTGATGTTCTGGAGAGGCGAGATAATTTTCCACTAAATCATTGACACAAACAACTTCTTGTTGACTGGCAATCCCGCGCGCCACAGTCAGCAAATCGGCCACCACAGCCGCCGCCCGGTTACCGGATTGCAAAATCACTTCAAGAGGTTTTCGCAGCTCACTCTCCTCCGGCAAATCCATGAGCAGCAACTCAGGATAGCTGATAATCCCCGACAAAATATTATTCAGATCATGTGCAACCCCGCCCGCCATCAGACCAATAGACTCCATCTTCTGGTGCCTGATCAACTGTTGTTGAATCTGCCGCTTCTCGGCTTCCGCCTGTTGATGCTCAACCATCTCTTGCTGAAGCTTGACATTCATCGCAAAAAGCTGCTCCGTCCGCTCTTGCACCCTCTCTTCCAACAGATCCCGCGCCTGAATCACTTTCGCACGCTCGACTTCGAGCAGATTTTTCAGAAAAAAGTCACGACGGGCATAATATTCTATGGCATAAGCCGCAAACATACCGATAAAATTGGCGCCAATAAAGAAAAAATTGTTATTTATAAGGATCTTAACCGGAGTTTCACTTAGAAAAATTGCCGCCAACTCATATAAAACAACCAAAAGCCAACAACCGACAGAAGCCCAGATAAAACGTAACTTAATCACCGTGTAGAGCATCATGAAAATAAGAATCAAGCCGGCATAATAGGAGAAACATACCGGAGGAGGGGCAATAAGTACCATCATAATGACCCCGATCCCCGCGACAACTCCAGATCCAGCAAGAAGAGGCTGCATCACACGCTTGAAAAGAGGTGAAAAAGAGAAAAATAATACTCTCAGAGAGAGCGGGCAGAACACCGCATATCGATATAACTAGAAAATATATTTTTTCTCAGGAATAAGCAATGCGTCAAGCAAGCCAAAGGAGGCATAAATCAAACAGGCAAAAAAACAAGAAAAACGAACGATAGGTAGTGAGGCGACAAAATAATCATCCATAAATGGCTTTTCCAAATGCCCCTGACCACGACAAAAAGCCAAAGTTATCAGGTGCAAAGACATCTTTTCGGAAACAGAATCAGAATTTACTGTTTGCGCCACTTGTTTTTTCATAAAACACTCTCAAAAAATCCATCTCGACAATAAGCCGAAAGAGAAACACTGACCACTCGCAAATCATAAACATTATTTCTCGCTTCTGCTACAGTTTTATCTCGGTAGTTTACCATAGCCAATGATTTTTGATGTGTCAACCAACAATTCCAGTTACTTCATTGCATTTTAAAGTTAACCATACCGGCCTCTTCGGTCTTACCCGTCTCATTATTGTCAACCCGCTCATGCAACACCCGTCCTTCGGCCGTGAGCCGGTTTTCCATCCAGATTTTCTCCAGATGGATCAGGGCACACTGGCGCGGATAGTTCGCCCCGACTTTTTTTCCAGTTTCTCCCGCGCATCCCCGGCGATCCGACCGCCCTTGTTAGCAACACGGCAGTTTTCACTAAAACCTTGAGCATCTTGAGTGCGCGTGATTTCCGTGGTTGCCGCTTCACCGAGCATCGAAAAGATCAATTCCAGATCACCCATATGGTCACGCAGATTTTCGCGCTCAAGCTGTTTAAGGTTTTTGTACTCAGATGG
The DNA here is from genome assembly GCA_021163445.1 of Candidatus Tharpella aukensis. GTDB lineage: Bacteria > Desulfobacterota > Anaeroferrophillalia > Anaeroferrophillales > Tharpellaceae > Tharpella > Tharpella aukensis. Next base: position 1,630 of record JAGGWR010000074.1, on the reverse strand, counting down.
GGTCAGGCCGAAAGTCGCTTTGAATATTTCAGCGGTCAGAATATCATATTCCCGGCTACTGCCAACATCACGATCTTTCCATTCATCTGCCAGTACGGCACTAATGACGATTCCACGCATCCGCTTTTCGATCCAACCGTCGGAATAGCCTTTAGCCCGATAAAGAGCTCGACACCGTTTAGCTGCCAGTTCCGGGTTTTCGATCTCCTGCATCCGCTCATAACCGACCTGGGCCAACCAACGCTTGAACAATTCGGCTTTGGGTGATGAAATCGACTGAATAATGCGAAAAATGCCATCGGCATTGGCACAAACTGTTAAATATTGTTTTCCGTCTGCTGCCTCCAAATTCAACCAGTCACAATTTGTCACAGACTTACTTCCTTCTTTTTTTAGTCGCTGCTCCAATTTGCACCAATAAGCCCCCGGATCGACACTCCCAGTAAGAACCCCGCAGACATCAACAACCGAAAACCACCACTCATCATTATACAATATTCGCCGAATTTTATTTCCCTTGAAAATATCAACCCACATGTTCATTTTCGGTTCTCCATCTTTCTACTTAAATTAACTACACACAATGAGATTCAACGACACCAACACTACAAACTGGTCATCTCAGAGCTTGTGGGAGGGGGGGGGCGTTTAAACAACAACCCGACACCCCGATTTCGCCCGCCAAGCTGCCTGTACGGCAGTGAACTATTACTTCAAAAGCTTTTCTTACTTCGGCTTTTTCTAAGCTGCCTGCACGGCAGTGAACACTCAAACAGAGTGCGCTCATTCGCCGCTGTCATTTCTAAGCTGCCTGCACGGCAGTGAACACAACAAACTTTTCCGCACCGGAGAGACTGTCTTTCTAAGCTGCCTGCACGGCAGTGAACAACACTGAAATTATCGAAGTGCATTATCGCAATTTCTAAGCTGCCTGCACGGCAGTGAACTTAATCGGCATGGTTTTGTGCATACTTTTACATTTCTAAGCTGCCTGCACGGCAGTGAACTTTTTCTGTTGGTAGGTAATGGGTTTTTTATTTTTCTAAGCTGCCTGCACGGCAGTGAACCAAGCGAGTATTCATCCTCTTGGCCATTAGCCTTTCTAAGCTGCCTGCACGGCAGTGAACTTTAATGTTCATCATCCCCCCCCTTTTTATTTTTTCTAAGCTGCCTGCACGGCAGTGAACGGGTTTTATTTCTACTTAGCTTCGCAAAAAGATTTCTAAGCTGCCTGCACGGCAGTGAACTATCTTCGACCCATGCTGGGTCGGTAAGTGTTTTTCTAAGCTGCCTGCACGGCAGTGAACAGCGGGGTGATACCCCGGTCTCTCAATTCAGATTTCTAAGCTGCCTGCACGGCAGTGAACTATCTTCGACCCATGCTGGGTCGGTAAGTGTTTTTCTAAGCTGCCTGCACGGCAGTGAACAAAGCAGCAGAAGAGAATGCTTATTGTCACGCTTTCTAAGCTGCCTGCACGGCAGTGAACTACATTGGGACATTGACGCTTGTGGGGGCAAATTTCTAAGCTGCCTGCACGGCAGTGAACATTCGGGCCAAGCAGCACCGTAAACGTAGAGTTTTCTAAGCTGCCTGCACGGCAGTGAACCCCGGCAAACTCCTATCTTGCAT
>JAGGWR010000301.1 GCA_021163445.1 Candidatus Tharpella aukensis | reverse complement strand
GTCTATCGAAATTTTTACTTAGCCATCCCGTGATTTTTTACGAGTTCATCATGATTGATAGGAAAAATAATGGAATAATGGGATTAGTTCGTTGACTCCCTATTATCTGCTGTTTTGTTTATCTGTTTACTTTGAAATGAGAACTGATTTTTGCCTGAATTTCAGTCAGGAGGGAAAGAGCCCTCTTCCGCATTGCCAACTCAATATCGGTCAGGCTTTTGGGGTCTATTAAATTATCTGGAGGTAAGTCGACGTGTTCCGTAGAGATTTCTGAAATCAAAGAAAATCCTGATATCCAGTAAGTTTTGCGCTGTGGCTTCGCTTATCCATTGAGAGAAATAATTTTTCCACGCGGAAAGGGGTTGGCACCATTTTGGGTTCATTGCCATGATCTCTCCTTCGCAGAGGCGGTAGCCAGCCTGATCCAGATCTTTGCATACTTTTTCCCCGAGCGACAAGAAATAAGCTTCAGTCTCCTCCTTTTTATCTTCCTCAACGTCTTCATATATAATGGCATTGTCCGGTACGGAAATAATCGGGGAGCTCATTATCTGGTAAACCGGAGTTTCCGGCGCCATCTTTTCCGCGACAAATCGGTGGGAGATATCGTAATCGGTTACTATGCCGATATCATCTCCGGTCTCAGTCTGGATGAGAATTGCACTTTGTCGATGCTTTTTCATGATCTCGGCAGCTTTGTAGATAGAGTAATTCATCTTACAGGTCAGGGGAGGGGTAGTAAATTCTTTGATTGGTTGATTGATGAAGAGTATTGACGTCTGGAGCTCGAAAAGGCGGATACGACCCCAAGCCAAAGCAACCCAACAAAAAAAGGCTTTTAGGTTGCCTGCCCATGTTTTTGGGCAAGGTTCAGAAAGGGCGTAACTATGGCGCCTGAAGCGATGAATAAGCCAACTATGGAAATCCCGAAGTCGAAATGTCCGGTATCACCGCATAAGCCGATTGCATAAGGTACCACACCACCGCCGATTAGGAACGCCACCGAAATCGTCATGGCAACAGTAATATTACGGGAATCAGCCGGAGCTATTCTGGCTAGAATGGCAAAACCAGCCGGGAAAAAAGATACAGCCAGAGCCGGTTGAAGGAAAACCAAGGTTTTTACTAGAGTCAGAGATGATCTTGGAACCATTCCCAGAGCCATTGTGATGGTTCCGGTAATGCCCAGAACGATAATCAGGGTACGGCTGGCGCCTATGCGATCCGTAGCCCAGCCTCCCAAAAAGACAGTGAACACGGTTAGTCCACGCGACAGACTTACCAGGGTGTTGGCAGAATCATAAGCCATACCAAAATGGCTGACCAGGTAGGCCGGTAGCATATTGAAAAGTCCCATGGTTGAGGCAATGCCTAGAGTAAAGAGAAAGACCGTGATCCAGAAGGCTCGCCTGATGACTAAGATTCGACAGTTTTCAAGCTGGGGTACCTGTCCGCGAAAGTAACCTCCAGAACCAAAAATGAGAAATAACAGCCCGAAAGCAATAGAGAAGATTCCCGGTGTCGCTAGAACTATGCGCCAGGAAAAATGGGGCAGCATAACTGCTGCTATCAAAGGGGCGAGTGTGAAAGCTAGATTGGGAGCCAGTTCGTGAATAGCCAAGGCTTTCCCCCAATGCTTCTCTTCAACCAGATCGGTTAATATAGCGATGGCGCTGGGCAGGTATAGACCACAGCTTAGGCCGATCATCAGGGCGATAAAGCGTAAGCTGCCAAGACCGTTGCAGGCTGTACTTAGCAACAAAATGATACCGGTGACTATTGCACTGCCGGCCAGAACCAGTCGGTGGGGTATTCGGGCAGAAAGAAAACTTGACCCCAGAAGGGCGACGAAATAGCCGCTGGAGAGGTACATAAATAAGGAACCAGCCGCTGCATGACCGATACCCAACTCTTTTTCGATAGCTGGTAGCAGCGGGGAAAACAGCACCCGGGCAAGGAAATTAATTAGGAAAAGTGAAGTCAGAAACAATATCCAGTGCAACTGACTGGTAAAAGATGAGGGAGTATGATTGGCCAAAGTTATTTCCGCCCTCTCCCGTCAAAGTTCAGTTCCACCCATACTTCGTCTTCTTCGTAAACCCTTAAATAGTCTCGAAAAGAACTCTAATCTAAAAACATAAAAAAATGTTTGGGTTGGGGGACGGGCCTTAACATTCAACCCTTAAATTTGTCAATATTTTATAACTAAAACTTGACAAAACCCCACCTAATGTCCTAACTAATATAATTAAGAAATTAACCCCCGAAAATAAGATCAAAAAAATACCTTCCTCTTAAGATGCTCTCATTTGCCCCCATGGAGACGTAGCTATGAATGATAACAACCCTCAAATAGAACACCAGTTCCCCCCAGATATCGAGCGCAGAATCATACAGGTTGCCGATGACGCTGGCAAGATGGTCATTGAGATTGCTGACATTGCCGGTGAGGTCGACAGCATCGGCGAACAGACCGAGCAGCAAGCCGGTGAGTTTGCAAACTTGCGCCAGGCCACGACCATTATGGAAGAGAATACAGGAGCTATCAACAGTGCGATTACGGCTGGCATCGAGGTCGCCAACAGCGCCAATCAGGATCTACAAAACTCCCGCAATCAGGTCGAAACCTCTTTAGGCCAGATTGATGCTCTAGCCGGATCCGTACAATCGATTACCAGCTCTCTTGAAGATCTGGTTCAGGCCTTGAGCGAAGTGCGCCGGGCCGCACAAAAGATCAGGGCGATCGCCAGCCAAACCAACCTTTTAGCTCTTAACGCAACCATCGAAGCGGCCCGGGCCGGAGAGGCAGGTCGCGGTTTTGCCGTAGTTGCAAGTGAAGTCAAAACCTTGGCCAGCCAAACCGCGCAGGCGACCAAACAAATTGACGAAACCCTCGACAACCTCGACACTCAGGTAAAACAACTACAGAGTGAAAGTGAGCGCGGCAACAAGGATTCAGTCCAGGCTCAGAAAGGTACCCGGGAGATCGGAGCCGCATTGGAAATGGTTTCCGAGGCCGTTACCCGAGTTAACACGGAACTTGATGATATCGGCAATAACACACAAAATATCACCGAGAGTGTCACCTTGGTCGCCGAAGGCCTAACCACTCTGGATCAAAGTCTGGAAAATAGCCGCAGCAATATCAACTCCTCACGCGAACAGTTAAATCGTTTGCGAGATTTTGGCGAAGGTTTAATCCATACCACCATCCAGCTCGGTGTCGAAACCAGCGACAGCCATTTTATCAGAGAAGTTAAGCAAACCGCCGCAGATATCAGCAAAATCCTGACCCAGGCCGTTGAAGAGGGAAGAATTCTCAACAATGATCTCTTTGATCAGGATTACCAGGCACTCCCCAACACCGACCCACAGCAGTTTTCAACCCGAGGCACCAGTTTTCTTGAGACTATTCTGCCCCGTCTCCAGGAAGCTCTGATCGAAAAAGAACCAGCCCTGATCTTTGCCGCAGCAGTTGATACAAATGGCTATCTGCCGGTTCACAACCGCAAATATTCACAACCCCAACGGCCCAACGATCCGGCCTGGAATACGGCCAACTGTCGTAATAAACGGATGTTTGATGACCGCGTCGGACTCGCCTCAGGACGTAACACTGATGATTTCCTCCTCCAGGCCTACCGTCGGGATATGGGCGGTGGAAAATTTGCCATGATGAAGGATATTTCGGCCCCTATCTCCGTTCAGGGCCGCCATTGGGGAGCTTTGCGGGCAGCTTACAAGAATGAATAGAAACAAAAATTTTGTAGCTATTCAGCTAACCCGCAAATTTTGGGGAATCGAGTAGGTGAGGTGAGAAATTCTGTTAGAGCGTAAATGGGGTCGTAGTAAAATTATTTTTTGACAATTTAATTTCGCCCTGTTCCCATTTATTCATGACCCCATTTATTCATGACCCCATTTATTCCATGTTTTTTCAGCTTGGCTTATGCCTGTTTTTTGCCGTGCACTTAATACTCTCTACCCTAACCCCTCAACTCCATGACTCATACAGCCAGCTAGGAGGCTGTTCGAGAATAGAAATTTTTTCTCAGATCGAGGCATTTTTTGAAAATAAGCGCAGGCATACACCTAGTATTCCGAGCATTATTTTCAAAAAATAACGAAGAGCTGGGGAAAAAGAGCGTTCTCGGACAGCCTCCTAGGGATTGCATCCTGCTTATACTCAATTGTTTGCCCATCAGTTATCTCGCACACCCATACAGAAGCATCTCTAGAATTATCGAACAAATAGGTACGATCCGATTGTTTTATCGCTTTTGATAAATTATTACGCGATTTTGTGTAGCGGTCGACAATCTAATTCTCGGGTACATTATGCCCACCTGCTTCGACTCGCTGTTTAACTCTGGCAATATTAATCTCATAATCATCGGTCGCATTCACTGCCGAACGACTTACATCACTTGCCGGGCCGGAATGCTCAAAGAAAAAACGGGCTGCTGTTCCCGGTCAAGTGAATGTTTTTGTTAGGCTTTTTTCCACCACGCCTTTTGGTTGTCAGAGTAATTACGGCAATTGGGGATGTGTACTGTCCCCCCGTGCCACTCTTTTTTTACAGTTGGGGAAAAGTGGGTTGCAATGTCAACTTTGACCCCCGCAGCCAGAGTTTTGTAACGCTTTGAGGCTTTATAATAACCACCTGCTGACTGCTCGTAACCACCTGACTCAAACCAGGTTGATTCCTCAACGTAAAGTTGATATTCGGAAAAATGAAATGGTTCAACTGTTAAATCGTTGATCCAGTAGTAAACACGCCCGAAATATACAGCGTGACACCATTTTTCCCAAGCACTTGGACTGTACTTTTCGTTATGAAGTTTGTCGTTGTAAAGCGCTAACCAGAGAACGTTTATTCCTGCCCTGTGATATTCAGAGGTTCGCCACGTAATTTCATTTATACTTATTTTTGATTTTTGAACTTCGATTGCAACTGGAGCGCCGCTGATGACCGCATAAACATCTGGTACGAGGGGGCCTAAGGAGTCGTAAAACAATAAACATTACATCTCGCGATGTTTGATCACATAATTCCACTGTGGTTGAAAATCATGATAAAGTATATCCAAGCTGGATAGTTCTTCATCGAGAACCTTCTCGCAGAGTTTATATTCATTAGTATCTAAGGTCGCGTTTATTTTCAATCCATTTTCTGTGGTTGTATTGGCGATCAAATTAACAATCACCTCTAATGACGTGAGCGGCTTCCCGCGCCAATTCATTGAAATTGCTGAAAACATCCTGTGTTCTATTTTATTCCACTTGCTAGTGCCTGGAGGAAAATGAGAAACATAAACATTGAGTTTATGTCTGTCGGCGAAGTCTTGTAACTGCCTCTTCCACAGCCTATTGCGAGATCCGTTACTACCGCCGCCATCAGCGGTTATAAAAAGTGAGTGAGCATCAGCATATCTTTTCTGCCCCATCGTCAGCCACCATTTTTCGATTGATTCGACTGCAAATCTAGCAGTGTCACGACTTATTCCCACATTAACAAACCCCTCGTTTTCACATAGGTCATAGATTCCATAAGGGGTTACCTTGCCTAAATCCTTGTTGATAAAATCATAAACGTTAACTTCTTTTGGATTGCCAGTTGGGTGATACTCCCTACCATTATTTTTGAATTCTCCAATTAATTCCTTTTTCTTTGCATCAACTGAAATTACAGGCTGGTTGACCTCTAAAAACTCCTTGACGGCTCCATTGATATGCTCAAATTGCGCGTCACGGTCTGGTGAACCCTTTCCTTCGTGGGACTTTTTATTTGACTGTAGCGTATAGCCTAATTTCTCAAGCAACTTGCCTACTGTCGCATGACTAATGCTGAATCCGGCATCCTTCATTGCCTTGCTTAGGTTGCGCAAACTTCGACTCGTCCAGCGCAATGGCGACTCTGGATCGCCATGCTCATAAGGCTTGACCAAACCGTCTAATTTTTCTAGAAGCTCCGGGTTGTCTCCATCAACACTCTTGCGTCCAGCGCCAACACGAC
>JAGGWR010000025.1 GCA_021163445.1 Candidatus Tharpella aukensis | reverse complement strand
GTACAAGTTGACCTCCGGCACTGAAGGAGACAACGTAAAACAAGCATTGGCCCGTTCATTTGACGGCAACTCTCGCAGTTCACAATCAACCAGTTCAAAACGACCAAGCCCGGTAGCCGCGTCGCGGCCAAAACCAAATTGTCCGATCCGTTCAAACATTGTTCGCAGGCGCTCTTCATCTAAAGCCTCTTCATTGATAAGGCAGAAAACAACCAACTCCATACCAGGTGACCACACAATATTTTCACAGGAGTACGGGGCAAAACCATCTCCGCTGCCGGTTGTCCCGGTCAAACGGTCGATCGAATTATGGGCTTGATGATCGACAAGAAAGAGTTTTTCCTCACTTTCAGCCGAGTATCGACGACGCAAATCATCCGGCAGGCTCGCGTAATAGCGACAAGAAAATTCTGTATCAGTCAACAGGGAATCAGGTTGTAACTGAAGCTTTAGATCTTCTTTAACGAGCAACCATTTTTTCTTTTTCATTTTTTTTCGGGCTTCCATCCTGGTGCTGCGCTTAACATCCGAAATTGTAACCTCAAGCAGTTCTGATGGCAGTTGCGGACGCGGGAGAGCAATATTTTTTACTCCTGCCTGTTCTTCAACCAATAAGGGGAACGCCGAAGAACAGACCGCAAAAGGAGAGGTATCATATTTTTCTATCCACTGATCAAGACCACCGACAAGCAGTCCGCTATCATAAGCCGCTTGCCAACAGAGATGGCCAAAAATGGTGTCCCCTTTCAAATGTGTACCAAAAGGGGTTAACGGTTTAATCGTCAACTGATATAATTTCACGACAAGACCTCAAAAACGGTAAAGCACTAAACTTAATTACTGATCGGTAAGGTTTTAGAAAATCTTACCTTAAGGTCAGGATCGGCAAACTCAAACTCAACCCGACCGTAACCACGACTGCCACTACCACCCAGGGCATCATATTCCAAAAGTTTTAAGCCTTGGAGAAGAAAATCGACCAGATCATCGTTGCTGTCGATATCAAGCTCTTTTAAGGTGATTGAAAAATTAAATGACAATCCCGCCGAAACCCGCTCGGTAAAACGAGGATTTTGGGCTGTACCACTGATACGGTTAATCGAATTTTCCGATTTTACCTCGGTTAAAGGGAGGTTATTCTCGCTCGCCAGAAGCCGTGATTCAACGGTAAGATAGCTGTCCGCAAAAGAGGCTCGGGTTGGACCGATTTCGTCGTTTTCGTCCGTTTCGGCGCCGCTGCTCCCGAAAATTTTCAGAATTTTACAAGCCTCACTCCGGGCTTGCTCGGAAAGATTTTTTTGCAGGATAGATTTTCCCACCGGACTGCCTTTGGTCTCTCCCATCAAACCGCTTCTCATCTCTAAAAGAGACCTGACTTTACCCTTTAGCGACGATCCAGGAATATAGGGTTCATTAGTATAAGGATTTTTCACTACCGGATTATCAGTTCCACCAATATGCATTTCCAGATCACCGGCACCAATATGAAGCCCGCTCTTTAAGATAATACGACCACTGATTTCAGCAATTTTCAATAACTGCATTAGTCAAACCTCCTTATCACTTAGGGCCATGCAATTTATAAAAGCCCATGAACGATTCAAAAAAATTGGCAAAGATAGTCAAATCCCGACGGGTTTCAATCTGGCTTATTCCACTTTTAAGCAGATTGACAAAGCTGGGTGAAACCAGTTCTCGGCCCTGAGCATACGCTGCTTTAGCAACCAGCATATGAATATATGGCAGGAGGTTGGCCCATTTTTCAGTATCTTTTTCCGGTAGACTTTTGGCTAAACTCTGGAGTCGAATGATTTCGTCAAAAAAACGTCGTAACTGGGTTCCTTTATTAAGCTTCCTTCTCCTGTCATCCGTTCCTTCCTTGCCGATATCTCTGGCGAATTTTTCCGCTGCCTCTGAAAACAGTTTCGGATTGATAATTTTCTTCTCTGAATCTTGCCATAGAGTTATCTCACTCATCAGCACATCCTCCTCGTTTTGTATGTTACAGACTATTAAAAGAGCTCTTCTATTCGTCAACGCAGATCATAAAGAATTCGCCAGAGCGGAATTTTCATAGCACTACCGTATTCATCTAACCATTGAGCCACAACCACCAACTCAGCCAAGGCTTTTTTACGCTCGTCACGAGTTAGATCTTTAGCAACATTACGCTCCAGCATATAACAGAGCTGTGAGCGCCACTTCAAACTGGTCAGAGCTGAAAGATCAACCTTTTCACCCCTTTTCAGACGAGCTTCCTCCTGTTTTGCTCGAGCCGCTAAGATGCACAATTTAGCCAACCGATAAAGTAGAGCCTTATTGATCACCTTTTGTTCCAACCAAGACGCAAACTGCACCCTGATATCATCGAGCTGGGCCAAGGTTTCCCAAGTAACTGTTTCACCAAAAAGGGTCAGTCGGTTTTTGGCTTCGTCAAAATGTTTGGCTTTTTCGAGGCCGGCTTCCGCCTCACGAGCCAATTTATCAATCGGCGTATGTGGTTTATGCAGGGTGATACCGGCGGAAAAATGAAGTTCACTGTTAAAACAGACATATTCAGCAAAACTTTTTCGCAACACTTCGGCCAGTTCAATAATCCGATTCCAAGGGCCGATCAGGAAAAGATCATCGCCTCCGGCAAAGACTGTGTAAACCCCTCGATAAGCCTCTTCCCGTTCCAGAAATGAGGGCAGATAAATCGTAAAAAAGTTATTCAACTGCCGACTTAAGGTTGCCATACGCGAGAGAGTAAACCACTGTTCTGTCATACCGCACCCCAGCAAAATCCCGAGGTTGTCGATATCGGCCTTAAAAACGCCGAGAACTTCAGTTCCCGTAGTCTTTCCGGCAACCCCCTCTGACGATTTGCGACTATCTTTTACCAGAGCCATGGCGGCAATTTCGCCAAAATCCATAACTTGACGTTTTTCCCTGGAACTTTCCGGATATATCGGAACATAACCACCCAAGAAACGTACCGAAGAATCAAGTTTGCCACCCCGATAAATAACAGAACCGAGATTCCAATACGAAATCAACTCCCCACGTGAGGCTTCCTCAAGCAGCGGCCCTTCGGGAAAAATGATATGATATTCTTCAAAAAGCGGCCTTAAAAGAACATCACGCTTAGATAGACTCGGAGAAAGTTTATGACAGATAGCCAAATAATCATTTTTAACCAGGCTCGCCCCTAAAAAGACTTGATCTCGACAAACAGCACAGGACGAGCCCTCGCTTTCTGTCAAAAAATCGACTGCTTCTTCCGCTGGTCGCCGCCCACACAACGAACATACCTTACTTTTATTATGGAATTTTTCCAGATAATTTGGGACAACCCCTCCATAGATGTCAAGGTCGATCCGATGTAGCTTCTTCTCGGCCATAGCCTCATTGAGTTGATCCCAGAGCATTGCAAAGCGGCCACTGATAAAATCCGCCGGAGAAGCTTTCACACTGGAAAATCCGATACCGCACTGACCACAGGAAGTATCAAAAAGCCAACGGTTAATCTCCTCTTCTACTTCGCTGAGAGCCTTTTCAGTTTTCTCGGTACACGGCGCAAGAATCGTAAACTTCCCAGCAGCGTTCAGAATCACCGAGGTCTCCGGCAAACCGATCGCATGGCATAAACGATCGGCCGCAAGCTCGCTAAAAAGTGAAACCTGAAACGAACGACCACGTAACAATTTGGCGCGATACTTGCCTTTTTCTCCTCCCTGAGAAAAAATAAAATCCTGGATTCCATAAAAATCACCACTGATCAGGAGAAATTTTTCCGCCTTATTATCTCGAATCGAAAGTTCATCCAGTGAATCATTCTGGTGATGGTAAAGATAGAGAGCCGTAGCCAGCGCGGCAGTTGTTCGGCAATGATCATAAAGAGAGACATCATGAACCACATCCCCGACTCGAGCCGCTGGAATTGCCGAGGTGTAGAGAAGCAACAAAGAGTCAAAGTGTTTACACCAAACCTCAGGAGCCTCAATCCTGTGAAGTAACGACGCGAGCTCAAAAGAGAAATCGGAAAACAGTTGTTGATACTCTGCACTCGCCTCTCCTTTGGAAAGGCTCGGTTTTTTTACCGGGAAAATTGTCTCAGGTGAAAGACGTGCCAGCGGGTAACGAAAATGAAAATTAGTAGAATCAGCATATTTCTTCTGTTGTTCAGAATCAACCGTCAAACTTTCAAGCAACGGCAGCAGCCGGGTCTGCTTAAATTCCGAAATTTTAATATTTTCACCCTGATCAAAGCTGTCACGATCAAAACCACTGCTAACCCGGTCGGCGGTGGCAATAATCCACTGCATCGGGGTCTGGGGATTATGGTGACCGGCGGCCAGATTCAGAAAACTATCACCATCACCCCAACCACCCATATTGAACTGCGGCGGCAGCTGATCGGCAAACTGTTCAATAAAAGCCGCAGTGTAAACAGCATGTATATGGGTATGACGCCCATTTTTTTTATTAAAAGGCTGATAGTTGGCATTATTATTCAGATATTCCGGGGTTACTTCAAGACAACCCTGGGCAAATTTCCCAATATCATGCAGCAGACCCGCCATCGCAATTTTTAACACGGTTGGTTCCATAAACTTCTCCATCTTTACACTGTAAAAATCATAATTACTCGGCAAACCCGTAAATTCAGTAGCTCTACAAACCTTGAAATCACTCAAAGTTTTTTCTGCAAGTCCTCTTTTTTCAGATCACAATCACGCAAAATTTGAGCAAGAAGCCCACGTCCCACACTCTCACCCCGATGTGAAGGAACAACAGTGCAACGACCGTCTTCATGTTGCAGGAAATGATGACTGCCCTTTACACGTATAACTTCGAACCCCAATTTACGTAAAACTTTAATCAACCGACTGCCGCTTATTGATGGAAATGTTGTCATGCGTTGACTGCCACTTTTTCCACACCAATAAATTCATTGGCCAGCGGCTGTTCTACTTCGAGGCAAAGTTC
>JAGGWR010000210.1 GCA_021163445.1 Candidatus Tharpella aukensis | reverse complement strand
CTACGATCATCTACTTATATATGCACACGGCGGCCTGAACAACCCCAAGGCCTCGGCTAGTCGCATAGCCGCACTAAAGAATGGTTTTAAACGTAACCGCATATACCCCTTCCATGTGATGTATGACACCGGATTGGCGGAAGAACTTAAAGACACAATTCTCCGCGCCTATCGGGGCAAGCGCATGGATGGCTTTCTCGGAGACCTTAAGGAAAAATTGATCGACTTAAGCGATACATTGATTGAAGACATCGTGCGCAAGCCGGTTACACCGATCTGGGGCGAGATGAAACGTGACGCCCGCCTGCCATTCAAGATTGATGCGGATGATGGAGAGATAAGTGACGGTCTCGCGCTTATCAGTACATTTACTAAAACATTGAAGGGTACGGGAATCAAACTACATCTGGCTGGACATAGTACCGGCGCGGTACTAATCGGCCATCTGTTAAAGGCTTTAGACGTACTTAAAACCCCGAATTTGATTCAAAGTTGCAGTCTAATGGCACCGGCCTGCTCGATTGATTTTTACCACCGGCATTATGAACCGAGGTTGGCTGATCAGACGAATAATCCATCTCTGGCAAGACTGCCGTCATTAGATATCTACAACCTCATCGAGCGGCTGGAACGAGATGACAACGTCGCCTACGTTTACCGTAAATCATTGCTATTTCTGGTCTCACGCGCCTTGGAACGTCGGATTGACAAACCGCTTCTGGGAATGCAGCTATATTCCAAGTTAATCCCGAAACCACCTGGTCTACATATAAATTATTCAGATGGCCGCAAGGGAGATATAACCAGAAGCACTTCTCACGGTGGATTCGATAACGACTTCAGAACCATGAACTCGATAATGAAGCGTATCCTGGGTCAGGATCCGCCCCATCCATTTGAACCAGGCGAAATGGAAGGTTACTGAAGCCCGCTCAAAATTGTCAAGATTATAAGACTGTGGACACATGACGAGTAAAAGCCGCCGCATCTACGTTCGGTGGTACGTCACTGTGTCATTTGGAGCAGGAAACAGATGGCTAAAGACCCGTACAAAAAAACGGCAAAGAGATATGATCGATATGTCGAGCCTTTTATTGCTGTTATAAGGCAAATCGGGATAAAAATGTGCCCCCCACAGGAGGGAATGCTGGTCTTGGATGTGGGGTGCGGGACTGGTACCAATTTGAAGCTTTATCAGGACTCCGGCTGCAAAGTATTTGGAATAGACCTATCTCCCGCCATGGTCAAAGAAGCTCAGAATAAGTTAGGGGATCGGGCAGAAATTTGTCAGGGTGATGCGGCAAAAATGGCCTACCAGGATGACTTATTTGACTTGGTCATAGGATTTTTCACCTTGCACGAAATGCCAAATCAGATACGTCCGGCAGTAATTAGTGAAATGGTACGCGTAACGAAACCTGATGGTCGGATTTTGCTCATCGACCAGCACTCTGGGCCGTTTCGCTTTCCCATGGGGTGGATATATAGAGCCGTTGTTCTGTTTTTTGAGACCATGGCTGGTCGTGAGCATTTCAAAAATCACCGCGATTTCATATCAAGAAAAGGATTACCGAACCTCATATCTACACAAAACCTCAGGGTAGTGAGCAAGAAGATTGTCAGCGAAGGCAACATAGCTCTATTTATAGTCAACTCGGAATGAGCTACACATCTTTAAAGCGCTTAAGTTAAAGCGGGCAAGTTGTTGTTTCGCTGACGCCCCCACAACTGGGGACAGGCTACCGGCAACCCCTGGTTAACGTTACGATGTGACTCTACCAAGCAATTGATTACCGGTATCCCCGTTAAACCCAGTCCCCACATCGGCAAGCGCTAACATTGTGCCATCACTTCATCATAAGAGTTTTGCCACCATGGCCTTGGCTTCGGACTGAATACGGCCGAGATGCGCAGCATCGATGAAACTTTCCGCATAGATCTTATAAATATCTTCCGTTCCAGACGGGCGCAAGGCAAACCAGCCATTTTCGGCCACAACTTTCAAGCCGCCGATAGGCGCATCGTTGCCGGGGGCGTTAGTCAGGATAGCCTTAATCGGCTCACCGGCAAGCATCTCTTCTTTGACATCTTCGGCAGCAAGTTTTTTTAGAACCGCTTTTTGATCAATGGATGCCGGAGCATCGATGCGAGCATAGATTGGCGCACCAAATTTGTCCGTCATTTCCTGATAATGTTCGCCCGGATCGCGTCCTGTTTTTGCGGTGATCTCGGCTGCCAGCAAATTGAGAATGATGCCATCTTTGTCGGTAGTCCAAACGGTTCCGTCGTGGCGCAGAAAACTGGCTCCGGCGCTCTCTTCGCCGCCGAAAAAGATCGTGCCGTGCAGCAGACCGTCAACAAACCACTTAAATCCCACGGGAACCTCAATCACCTTCCGGCCCAGACTGGCCGCGACCCGGTCAATGATCGAACTGCTGACCAGGGTTTTGCCGATAGCCAGATCTTTTTGCCACAGGGGACGATTTTCTGAAAGATAGGCGATGGCCACACTGAGATAGTGGTTGGGATTCATCAGGCCCATGCTTTTTGTGACGATTCCGTGGCGGTCAAAGTCGGTATCGTTGCCGAAAGCGATGTCAAAATCTT
>JAGGWR010000311.1 GCA_021163445.1 Candidatus Tharpella aukensis | reverse complement strand
GGAAAGGATTTCATGTCCTTTTTTATCGCGCACGGTTAATTGCTGATCGCCATCTTTTGTCAGGCGGCTGAGAACGATCATGCCCTCATTCGGCTCTTCCCGATTCGGCCGTATTTCGAGTCGATAAGTGCCGCAACTACTTTCGACAACCAGAGCTTGAGTTTTTGCCGAAGTTGTTGCCGCAGCTTCAAGAAAACCGTAAGCTTCATCAGAGTTCAGCTCGGTTGTCTCATTCTCATCATCTTCAGATTCAGTCGCAACGGCAAAAGCCCGCCGCCAGGCAGACCAGGTAGCCAGACAGAGAGGGCAGTTGTCAAGATGTTCCAGTTCATTCGGTGAAGCTTCTTCCAGGCCGCCATCGGCCGCCAGGCGGATCAGAGCTCTCTCCTCAAGATGGTCGCTTACCTCGGTGGGCGATTGTTCGATCTTTATATCACGCCAAGTCTCCAGAGCACTATTGATATTTCCATTGTTTGTTATCATCATATTTCACCTTTATGGTAAGCCTTGCCAGCCTTTGCTTTGCAGGCATTCACGAAGTTGGATAAGAGCCACTTTTTCCCGTTTGCGGATCGATTCAATTGAGCAGTTGAAAGAGGCCGCCAGTTCCCGCAGGGTGACATCCTCCAGTTTTCGGGCTTTGATAATAAACCGATCACGAGTCTCGGGCAGAGTTTGCAGACAGTGTTCGACAAGTTGCGATAACTCTCTGCGCAAAAGAGAGGTTTGCGGATCACTCTCTTCATTGCGGTCGACCAGAACCACCTCATCCGGAGAATTTCCTCCCTCATCTGAATTGCTCTCTTCGGTTATAGTTACCACCGAAGGAATCAGGGTTCTAATCTCTTCGACTTCATCCGTCGACCAGCCCAATTTTTTTGCCAGATTATGAGTGGAGACGAGATCCCCATCATTTTCGAGTTGAGAACGAACCTCTTTTAGTTCCCGCACCCGTTTCTGAACATCTTGCGGCAGACGAATAAGAGGCGCTTTGCGCAGATGATCAAGCATCGCCCCCTCAATCCTGAAGGCGGCAAAAACACCCCACGGAGTTCCCGCAGTCGCGTCAAAATTTTTTTGCGCCTCTAAAAGCCCGATAATTCCATAATGAAAAAGCTCCTCTTTGGTCAGCGCCCGTCCGTCAGACCCGCCGGGGGTGTAACGGAGATAGATACGACCGGCGATCCGGTGGATCATTTTTTTATCGGTTGCTATCAAAAGAGGGAGAACTTGTTTCTTCATCGGGCTTTTTATGTTCCTAAAAGGGGTTATCGAAGAAAAAAACCAAATTTCAACCAACAGTAACGTTTTTTTGCCGAATTATGCCATTAATTCCACGTAACTCGAATATGAATGTGGTTTTGGAGTTTTTTGGCGCTCCAAACTCAATCCTTCCAAATGAAATTCCATAGCTTCTTTCATGTTTTTCTCTACCTCTTCTTTTGTTCTGCCCGTAGCTACACAGCCATCCATATCTGGAGAATAAGATGAAAAACCTGTTTCCGTTTCTTCAACCACTACTAGATATCTCATTTCTTTAGCCCCGCTTGTTTGAAAATACTATTTTGAGTACCTGGTGCCATCTCATCATTTGGCTTTCCAGCCATAGTAACCAAACCATGTTTACGCGAATGTTTGTATTGACGATGACTTCCTTTTGTACGTGCCAAATACCACCCATCATTCTCAAGTATTTTAATTATTTCTTTAACTTTCATTTGCTTACATAACTTCTATGATTTTTGTTTGACATAACATTGAAAATCAGGATCGTCAATTCGAATGATACCATGGTTATCTTCTCTGATCACAACAGATAGGTCGGGAAGCTTGAAAATCATCTTATAGATACTAGTTACAAATTGCAAGAAAGATTGAAAAATTCACTGTGACAACTACTCTTTGAAATCTTTTTTTAGAAAATCATTTTTTTCCTTCGATAAAGGTTTACAGAACGCTGCAAAAAAGCGTTACGAAAAATTATAGAGTAGCAACATTTTTTTAAATAACTGAAAAACATAAGGAGGATGATGATGGAAACAAAACGTAAAAAAATAAGTTTGGTATTACTCTTAGGGCTGGTGGGCTTTCTTGCATCAAGCTTTATGGTAACTGGGTGTGCAACTCACAATGCCATGATTATTGCGCCGCCCACTTGCGCGGAGGCCTTGGGTGATCGCTATGATGATTATACTGATTATGAGATCGCCCGGCTTCTGGATGAAGCCCTGGATGATGACTGTCGTGACTGTATTTATGATTGCTGGATTCCTTTAATGCAAAAATCTCTTGATGATTCACGAGATATTCCGCATCGGCATCTGTTGCGAGCCGTGAAAATCTTTAATCAACAGCAATATAGCGAATATTTTCATACGGCTGTCTACCGCTATTTTCGTGATTTAAGTCGGGGGCAGGGCGCTTATCGCACGGTTGATCGGGAACTTTTGCGGGCCTATTGTGCCATGTTGATTAATGACTCTCACAGTCGAGGTGATCGTGATTTAGCCCAGGCGATGGAGCTTTGTCATCGTCTTGATCCTAAACTCTACGGTAAAATGTTCAAATAACAGATAAGACATTTAATAATTGGAGGAAAAAATGAATAAAATTTCAAAAAGAGTAAAGCATTTTCTACTTTGGAGCGGGTTTGGGGCGATTGCATTAGTAATTAGTTTTCCGCTTAGCGGGCAAGCCTCCTTTACCACGGAACAGACTCCGGATCGGGCTGTTCAGATTGCAAAAAAATCTCGTTCCCGAGTTGAACGCAGCGGTAATGATGTCAAAATGTCATCGCAGGTTCTCTTTCAAGAGTTTGCTGATCGTACGGTGGCTTTGCAGGAACTTCTCGATACCCGAAAACAACTTGAAGATGCCGGTTTGCTCGATAAAGATGATCCTGAAGGCGCGGCCCGGCGGGCCCATTTGAATGGAAAAATCCTGATGGAGGTCGGGGAGCTGAAAAATTCCTGCGATCAAAACTTAGACGATCTTTTGCGGTCTCTTGATCGATTTGATGCTTCAGTTGCCGCCTCACTGGTTGACAGCCAGGCAACCCGGTCGATTAACACTAACTATGAAATTGCTTTAAGCCGTTATATGAAAGATGAAAAAACTCGTTTTGAAGAGGCTTCCGGAACCGCCCAAGAGGCGTTGGAAGCTTATCAGGAGGCCGGTAACGAGAAAGAGAAGAAGCGTCTCCTGCAGAAGTATAATCGTATCAAACGCCGCTTGATGCAGGTTGAACAGCGTCGTCGACTCTACGAAGCCAGGGTCAAGGTTGCATCAATGAATCAGCAGTTTTCAGGATTGGTACGGGAAAAAATTAGGGCTGAAGGCAGTGACATCTCAAATCAGTTTCGTGATCTTTTAGCTAACCTCTACAATGTTTTCGCAAAGATCACTCCGGTCGCCGAGATCGGGGGCACCGGAACTCCTGAATTGATGGCAAATCTTGGTTTCCCAAATGTTGAGGAGTTGCGCAATACTTTGGCCGTAGTTAGTGATGCAACCGATAAATTAGGTGGTGTCCTAGATGAGATGGTCAATGATGTACTGGCCGGACTGGGCGAAATCAGGGTTGTCAATACTAATGGTATTAATGGTGAAGTTTTAAGTGTTGACGAAGAGATGGATTTTCTCCGTCAGGCGCGTCTCAATTGGCACGAATAATAACTATTACCGGAACAATATAATTTTAAGGAGCTAATAATGAAAAAATTACTGTTAACAGCAATGGTTTTGGTAATGATTATCGGAATCGGGGGTTTTAAGGCGGGCCTGGTCGGGGCTGAATCTCTGTATGAATATTATGCCGATGCATCTTCAGCAGAGCTTGAAAAAGAGACCCGAACTATGGGACAAGAACTTAAAAAAACTTTTAGTCAGAAAAATATTCATCAGAACCAACAGAAGATCGATTTCGCTACATATTTTACCAACCTCAAAAAAGCGGTACTTTATAGCGGTAAACTTTCTACTTACAGCCAATATCACGAAGATCTTACTTTTGCTCGTGATAATGAGGTCTTCAAAGGCTTGCCGGAAGCGCCTCGGGATCGAACTTCCGACAAAGATTTGCGGGCTCGCAAAGAGTTTATTGGCGAAAAGTATGAACGGACTAAAATTAATGTTGAAGAGGAGATTGATATCTACATAGATCTTTTGACCCTCTCTCTGGATGTCTGTGAATCGATGTCGGTTAATGATCTCAGTGGTTTTGTTACTCTCGAAGAGAACCGAGCCCAAGTTGTAAAATGGTTGCACGGTGATCAATATGCGACTTACCGAAAAACCAGCAAAAACCTGGGGCAGGCCTGGCCTGATATTCAAAAACGGATCGCGGATCAATGTTCCATCTGGCAAGGACGACCGGCAGCACCTGAGGCGCCAATCATAAGCGCCAGAGTGGTGGGATCGCTTTAAACCTCTACAAAAGGATTTGTCCGATGCGCGGTTTTATAATGTATGACAATGGCCGTCTTAAAACCGGGCGGATTAGCTTGTTGTTATTTCTCTGTCTCCTACTCGGTTTCGGGGCAATCTTCAGCTTGCAAAAACCGGTCGATAAAGCGGTTGTCGTGGTTCGGCACATTTTTGCCGCAACCCCTAAGGCAGAAGCCCAAAAAGTCGAGGCTCCCAAAAAATCTCTGAAAGAGCCGGAGAAAGCGGCCCCACAACCCCAGCCAGAGCCGGTAAAAATGGTTCAAACCACTCCGGCTCCGGCAGCCGCCGCCGCAGTAGCGGTTGACGAGGTTAAGACTGAAAAAAAAGATAATAAAGCCATGGAGAAGCGTAAAGCTTCACTTGAGAAATCAGCTTCAACTCAGTCTCAACCTGAAAAACCGGAGTCAAAAAAAGCTGAATCTATGGCTGAAGTATTGATACAAACGGCCCTGAAAACCGCCCAGATATCTGCACCAGCAGCAGTCGTTGCGGATATACCAGCAAAACAGGCTTTCTCGGCACAGGCACCGGTTTCTGAAAAACCGGAGCTGGTTGCAAAAAGAGAATCTTTACGAAGTGACAAACCTTTAACTGAACCTAAACTTGAAAGCGAAACTGAAACTAAAGATAAAAACGTTCGTAAAGAAAAAGTTGAACCGCAGAAAATCTCAGTTCAGACTAAACTAGATCCGGAAGAGCAGGTTATCGATTATCAGCAAGCCTGGCAGCCGGAGGTTAAATCGCAGTCAGCATCAATTAGTTTGATGTCGACTGCGGCCCGGCATCTTTTGAGGAAAAATTTGTCTCGCAATAGTTCGCCGCCGGAACCGGTTAAGAGTAGTGAATTTACAGCGGTTCGAATAAGTGCCTCAAAAAAAGCGGAATCTAAAAAAGCGAAAGCTAAAATTAAAACAAAATCTGAGCCGCTGGTAGATCGATCAGAACTTAAACGGGCGATCACAACCAACAGCAAAAAACCGATAGAAACCCAGAGCATTACTGTCGAAAAAGATGAGTATGCAAATCTTCATCGAGCTTGGCGAGCGGTAGGGAAAGGTGAAAAAGAGAACGACCGACTTATTCCTTTACGAATCGAAAACCTGCGTTCAGCCTATAATTTTCTCCAGATGAAAGCGGTCGTGATTATGGCTGATGAGAGTTGCATCGATTTAAGTGACGGCAGCCGGATTCCGGCGGCTTCACTGGATCGATTTTCTTCAACCGTAATTCAAGTTGATGACCCCTGGCAAAAATGGGGCGCCGAACTGCGGCGGGCCGGGCTGCGGCCTGGACAAGCAATCGAGGTTCGTTACTATCTCTATGATTTTGTCAGACGCTCAATCTATGCCCGAGTTAATCAAGCTTACACCTGGTCGCTAAATCAGGGCAAACTGGAATCCGGTACCAAACCGGCAGATATAGATGTTTTAGGTCGCGCCTACGTTGTCAAACGTTCCGGTGGCGGTTCATTCGGGGTTTTTGTGCCTCTATCGCTGGCCACTCGTGACGGTCGGATCATAGATGTTGATCCACTCTGTTTCAGTAACGCTCCTGATATTGCCGCCCTGCATGCGGATGGAATTATCTAAGCACTTTAACGAAAAAGGGCAATATTTGTGTGAACACATATAGACACAAATAAAAAATCTTTTTGATTCCGGTTAATCTGGATTGGGGAAATTAGAATGCAATTTGTGAGCTGGTTCTTAAATAATTTCGGACTTTTTTTTGGCGCCATTTTCCTGGTTTACATCTATTTAATGATAAGCCGCCTGACGATTATCTACGACTATTTGCGCTCAGTCTCAATGCGAGATGAGAGCTATCGGGAAGAGGTTGGTGAACGTGATTCGCTAAACTTTCTCAAACCGTTCTTTAGGCGATTAAAGAGATCTGCGGCAAGCGGTCGGGAATCTATAATTGAAGCTATCTGGTCTGAATTTGAAGGTCGTATCGGAATTCATTTTTCCGCTTTAAACGGCTATGCTAACGCTCTTATTCTGATTGGTTTCGCCGGTACTATCTTTGGTTCGATCGGCGCTTTCAATGAAATGTTCACCGGCCTGGCCCGAGGTGAAACCGCGACCGTCGTTTTTGCCGCAGCCTGGAACAGCGGGCTGGCTACCGCCCTCTATACATCTTTAGGGGCCGGGGTTATCGGGGCCTTGGTTGTAACCATTCTCTACTCCCGTTTTCTGATGACCAGAATGAAAAGATTAGAAACATTGGTCGGTTTGCGTATCAGCGAGATAACTGATGCGGGCTTTGCCAGCAACCTAAGTGTCTCTCGCCAAGACGCCAAGACGCAAAGAGATTAAAAAAACAAGTTATCTTATGT
The DNA here is from genome assembly GCA_021163445.1 of Candidatus Tharpella aukensis. Classification (GTDB taxonomy): domain Bacteria; phylum Desulfobacterota; class Anaeroferrophillalia; order Anaeroferrophillales; family Tharpellaceae; genus Tharpella; species Tharpella aukensis. Next base: position 12,646 of record JAGGWR010000311.1, on the reverse strand, counting down.
TTTTCTTGGCGTCTTGGCGTCTTGAGTGAGCAACGCGAACGGGCGAGAGACTAAAATTTTTTATTTTTTATGGCAGACTTTCGGAGGTAAGTTACTAATGGCCCGTTATCGAAGAAGAGGGATGACCGCAATTGAGCAGCGGATGGTTGATCCGGGGAAAGATCTTTTTGCCTATCTCTTTATTCTTATTATGGTTTTCTCTTTTATGTTGTTGATGACGACGGAAGAGCGCCGCGCACAGCAGAGCGGGCAAAAAGCGCCGCAAAGCAGCAAGGTTGGTCGTTCGCAGATCGCCGAGGTGGCTTCGGTTAATATTGGCCGGCTTGAAAAAGGAGATCAAGGTCTGGTTCTGATTTTTGCAGGCCAGAGCTATCATCCCTGGCAAGATATAGAACGTTTAACCGCTGATGGCCGGATTACGGTTTCCGAGCAAGAAGACGGCAGCAGTAATCGAACGCTCTATCTGGCCGCTGATAATGCGCAAAAGGTTTCTTTGGTCGAATATCTTGAAGCCTTCAGTTTTCTCGGTGAACAGGGCATCAATGTCGCATTTGCCGACGAGGTACATTGAAATGAATTGCGTTAAAATGAGAAAAACTATGTTGACTATCGCTGGATTTGCCGTTTTCCTGCTGATTTTTTGGTCGGATCACTCTGCGGCAGAGGAAATTGCAGATCCATGGATTCAGCTTAGACAAACGTTTCCGGTTGTAAAAACCTCTTTATTGCTCCCGCAAAGCCAAAAAAAAATATCTACCGACAACGATCCCTGGCAACGTTTGCAACATGTCATTATTCCGTTCACACTTAATGCCGAGCGCTTACAGACTGATGGGGGAGGGGCGGTAATCAGTTCTCCGATCAAAAAAAAATTAAAGCCCTGGCAAAGAGAGATCGAAAATGCCGCAACCTTTTTTGAGATACCGGTAGTCATTATTGAAGCCGTAATTATGGTTGAATCCGGCGGCAATTCACAGGCAAAAGCTCAAACCAGTAGTGCTTCAGGCCTTATGCAAACAATTAAATCAACATTCTCCGAAGCCCGCCGTGCCTTAGCCGGTCGAGGAATTATAATTGCCGATGATCCCTTTGACCCATATGCTTCGATAATGGCCGGCAGCTGGTATTTAGATAAAATGTTTGATCAAGCCAAAGTTGATGGTAAAGCGGGCGTTAAAATCCGATCGAAATTATCTTCCTGGCGCTATCCTCTGGAATACTACTATGCCGGTCCCGGTCACGGTCGCAAAGCCGAGCCCCGAGTCTTGATCTACAGCGGAGGGAAACGTCTTCTAATAGATAAACCAGCTTATTCAAAAAAGGTACTCAGTTGGGCCGCAAAACTTAGTTGATGTATAGTTACTATTTAACAACGGTCACCGGAGGTGGGGTCATGGGAAAATTGAAATCAGATAAAATGGAGGTCAAAGGCGAACAACTCTCTATCTTTCGGCTGTTTCTGGGAGGAATGATTTTGCTGATCGCTTATATCCTTTCTGGCTGTTCTGTTTATACGGCAATTCCTGTGACCTTGCAGGAGTTGAAACATTATGTTATCGAACAAGAGGAGAGTTATCCGCAACCCCTAAGACCAGTGGTGAGGGCCGCAGTTTGTAGTTTACGCCAACTCGAATTTAAAGTCGAACGGATTGAAATTAGTGACAATCAAGCTTACATCGCAGCTTTCTGGGGTAAAACCCGAGTGCGGCTGGAGTTTGTTGCGGTTACTCCAACCTTAACCCGGGTTGAGAGCCGAATGATTCAGGAGGGTGCCTGGCGGGACTACGCCAGTGAAGAGGAGTTGTTTTTATCAGTTCGCCGGACTCTGGATGGTGAGAGTGAAGGGGCATGTCGATGGCAGCGGGCCGTCAGGGGTATGGTTCCTCTGTTTTACCAACCGGAGTCCGGTGCATCAATTGTTGCCTATTTGACACCGGGATTTTCAATCAGCATCAGCAAAGCGGAGTCCTTGCCGCCGCGCTGGGCGGCAATTTTGTTAGAGATAGGCGGGTTCGCCTATCTCGACAAAAACACCTATACCTTAAAACCGATATTATTGGAGAATCCGACTTCGGAACAACCTTCCTGATAAGCAAAAAAAAACTACTGGAAACAGGTTAAAAACTTGACTTCTTCTGGTTTTTGATTAGTATTAAGGCGTCTTTTACAAAACTGCGTATGCTCTTGCATCGTTCAGGGTTGTCAAAGACGCTTTTTTCGGTTGATACTTTTCAAAATGCTAAAGGAGTAGGGAGAAATGGCTAATCTGTCGATCAAACATAAACTTGGTCTTATTGTTGGCAGTTTAATGGTTGTTATCGCTTTAATGTTCGTTTTAACTTTAGTTGCTACCAAACAGCAGAAAAGTGATGGCTTGGTGATCAATCTGGCTGGACGTCAGCGGATGTTAACGCAGAAAATGAGCAAAGAAGCTCTGGCCCTCTCTTTAAAAAGAAAGCAGAATGCAAATGCTGATCTTAAACCGGAAATTGCCAATCTGAAAAATACGATGGCGGTCTTTAATGTAACATTGAAGGCGCTGAAAGATTCTGGTGATGCACCGTTAGAGCTTGACCTTAAAAAGAGTGAATTCCGTCATTGTCCTAAGGCTGAAGAACCGGCCCAATCACAACTGGTTCTGGTGGCAACTCTGCAGAAAGAGTTTTTCTCGCATCTTGATAAAATTATTGCCGGAACGGCCGAAGAGAGTGACAGTCTAGCTTGGGCTATGGCTAATAACATAAAACTGTTAAAAGAGATGAACAAAGCTGTCGGCATGATGCAGAAACAGTCTGAAGGTCGTATCACACAACTGCTGACCAACCAGATTATTTGCGGGGGAGTTGGTCTTATTCTCTTTATTCTTTCAATAGTGACTGTTATTGCGATTATTAAACGTATGCAGTCGATTCGTGGTTTTGCTCAGAGTTTGGGGAGTGGAGACCTTTCGGTGGTCTCTGGAGTTAGCGGCGGCGATGAGCTTGGAGTTATCGGCCATGATCTTGACGACATGGCTCGGGAGCTTTCCTCTATTTTTGCCGGTATCAAAAATGATTCTGAAGCTTTGCAGCGTTCAGCTGATGATTTGATGGCAACGGCGACATCCATCAATGAAAATGCCACTGAGACCGCTGGACGTTCGCAGACGGTTTCGGCGGCAGCAGAAGAGATGAGTGTTAATTTTGCCGCAATTAATGACGCAGTTGAAAGAACTTCCAACAATGTCAATATGGTGGCCAACTCAACCGAAGAGATGAGTACGGTAATTGGTGAGATTGCCGAAAATACCGGACGAGCCCGCTCAATTACCCATGATGCGGTTGAGAAAGCCAACTCCTCCAGCCAGAAGGTCAGCGAACTAAGTGCTGCAGCTGGCGAGATTGATAAAGTTACCGAAACTATTATGACTATTTCTGCGCAAACAAATCTACTCGCCCTCAATGCTACGATTGAAGCGGCGCGAGCCGGTGAGGCTGGCAAAGGCTTTGCCGTGGTTGCTAATGAAATTAAAGAATTGGCCCAGCAGACGGCCAATGCCACTGATGAGATTGCCGACCGGATCACCGGAATTCAGAAGTCGACCTCTGAAACCAGTCATGAAATTACAACTATTGTTCAGGTTATTGATGAGATAGACAATATTGTCGGTAGTGTTTCTGCGGCCGTTGAAGAACAGTCGGTTACGACTCGGGATATCGCAGCCAATGTAACTGAGTCATCTCAGGGAATGATGGAAATTAATGAAAATATTTCACAGGGAACTGCCGTCGTTGCTGAAGTTGCCGAGGATATTACAACTGTCAGCCGGACAGCCTCGGAATTGGATAGCAGTAGTAATGACTTACAGAAAAATGCAACCGACCTGCGGGAACTGGCCGGTAATCTGAAAAAATCGATGCAGCGCTTTAAATTGGCTTAAGATTTTCAAGTATAACAAAGTTGCTTGAGATTGATGAACTTGTAAAAAGTCACGGGATGGCTAAGTAAAAATTTAATAAAAAAAGGATAAACAACTTATGAATGAATGCCACTGTGGCTCAGGTAAAGAGTTTGGGGAATGTTGTGAACCGTTGCTTTCAGGAGATAAAAAAGCAACAACCGCTGAGGAGCTGCTGCGGGCGCGCTACAGTGCTCACGTTAAGTTGGAAATGGATTTCGTCAAAAATACAACCCATCCTGATCAGATTTCCAAATATGAACCGTCAACTGCGGAAAATTGGGCCGAAAAATCGGAATGGGAAAAACTCGAAATCCTCGATGTAGAAGATGGTGGTGTTGATGATGACGCTGGATACATCGAATTTGTCGCTCACTTTCGTCAAAAGGACAAGTTGAAAACCCACCATGAAATGGCTCATTTTAAACGTCATGAGGGAGAGTGGTTTTTCTATGATGGTCAGGGCGTGGTGCCTAAGCAGGTTGTTCGTTCACAACCAAAAGTTGGACGCAATGACCTTTGTCCTTGTGGTAGTGGGAAGAAATACAAGAAATGTTGTGGTTAGAGGTTCGGAGTTAGAATAAACTAATGCGGGAATTACTCCCGCAACCCAAAAGTAACTGCAAGGCCCGCAAATAAGTGCTCTTATCAGGTTATTTTCTTGTTAAAAAACAAGAAAATAACCTGTAAGGTACTAAAAAAGGGAGGCACCAAGCCTCCCTTTTTTGATAACGCAAATATTCTTTACTAATTATGAACAGCAGGAACTTGTTGAACCGCAACCGGTACAACCAGCACCGGCCTGACTGAGGTCAATATTGGCTGAGATACTGAAACCGACATCTTTGAAATCAACTTTGATGGGTTTTACTTTTGCCATAAAATCACGATCTACCAAGAAGGTAAAATCACCAATATTATAGCTCTCGTCATTGGGGCGTTCCTGATCCATGACCATGGAAAGGGAGGGGCCGCCTCAACCACCTTCGTTAAGAAAAATTCGGATTGGTTCGGGGTCACGATTGGTAAAATAGCCGGCAATTTGTTCAGTTGCCGCAGAACTTACTTCAAGCATCTGGTTTCTCCTGTGTAATTAAATTAGTTTTTTGTTACTCTTTTATCCTTTATCCTTATATAAAAAACAGCCCTATGACTGACTAATTATCTAAATAATAGTCATCAAGTAAATTTTTGTCAACACACTCTTTGTAAAAAGGAGGAAAAACATATGCGAGTTCTGGTTTCCGGGGGAACCGGTTATATTGGCAGCCATACGGTTGTGGAGCTTTTACATGCCGGGCATCAAGTTACCATTATTGATAATTTAAGTAACAGTTCACGTAAAGTATTGAACCGAATTGAGTTGATTTGTAAAGAAAAGCCAGAGTTTCATAAACTCGATTTATTGGATAGATCGGCCTTGGATCGCTTGATGGCCAGTGGTAATTTTTCTGCTGTCATCCATTTCGCCGGCCTCAAGGCCGTTGGAGAATCGGTTGAAAAACCATTGGCTTACTATGAAAACAATGTCACCGGCAGCCTTAACCTTTTTTTGTCGATGGTAAAACATGGGGTAAAGAATCTGGTTTTCAGCTCTTCGGCAACGGTTTATGGTGATCCTGAGAAAGTGCCGATTGACGAACAGGCCAAGTTGGGGCCGACCAATCCTTATGGTCGGACAAAATTGATGATTGAAGATATTTTAAAGGATTTGCAAGTTTCCGATGAACAGTGGAACGTCATCTTGTTGCGTTATTTCAACCCTATCGGAGCTCATAAAAGTGGTTTGATTGGTGAAGATCCGCGCGGTATTCCTAATAATTTATTACCTTATGCCTCTCAGGTTGCGGTCGGACGTAGAGCTCGTCTCTCGGTTTTTGGTGATGATTATGATACCCCGGATGGTACCGGAGTTCGTGATTATATTCATGTTGTTGATCTGGCCTTGGGTCATTTGCGGGCCTTAGAGGTGATCGAAAAGAATCCCGGATTACTCTGTTGTAATTTGGGTACCGGGATCGGTTATAGTGTTCTTGAAGTCGTGAATGCTTTGAGTCAGGCCAGTGGGGTTGAAATCCCCTATACAATTGTTCCGCGCCGGGCCGGAGATATCGCGACCTGTTATGCAGATCCCTCGTTTGCCCGAAAAAATCTGGGTTGGCGGGCGGAACGTGATTTGCTTACGATGTGTGCTGATGCCTGGCGTTGGCAGTTACAAAATCCTGAAGGATATGGAGAAGATGATAATGATTGATCAAATTGGTATTGATGCAGGAAAAATCTGGAATGAATTGGAACTTAACGGTGCGATGACAACCGGGGCTCTGAAAAAGTGTTTAAGCATAGCCCCCTTCAATCTTAATGTCGCAATCGGTTGGCTGGCGCGTGAAGACAAAGTTTCACTGACCAGAAAAGGCAACACGATTAAAGTAAGTTTGATGTAAGTCCATTGCAAGAGTATGCTTATTTTGCGCTCTGTTCAGAGTATAGGGCCGAAGTTATTGCTGAATTATTGCGCCAGGGGTTGTCTGCTTTAAACCTTGAGGGGGCTGTGAAAAGTGGCGATCGGGTTCTTTTGAAACCGAATCTGATCATGGCCAAAGCCCCGGAACTTGCAATTACAACCCATCCCGAAATAGTTCGGGCTGTGGCTATGGTGCTAAATGATTGTGGGGCTAAGCTTTATCTTGGCGACAGTCCCGGTTTTGGTTCGCTTGAACGTTGTTTGGAAAAAAGTGGTTTGAGATCGGTAATGCGGGAGATGGATATTGCCATGGTCTCTTTTGCCGAAGAGGCTACTATCCTGGAATCCGAAAATCTGGTCGCAAAAAAGTTGACCCTGGCTGCGGCTGCGTTTGACTATGATAAAATCATTAATCTGCCAAAATTGAAAACTCATTCAATGATGGGTACGACTTTGGCAGTAAAAAATCTTTTCGGCTTTATTCCGGGATTGCGAAAAGCAAAATGGCATTTGCGAGCGGGTCATGATCGTCACCTCTTTGCCCGGGTGATACTTGATATCTATCAGCAAATCGTTCCGACCTGGAATTTTCTTGATGGAATAGTCGGGATGGAGGGGGATGGTCCGACCGGCGGCACCCCCAGAGATTGCGGCCTTCTCGCGCTCTCGGCTGATGCTCCACTACTTGACTATTTAGTTGAGAAATGGATTGGCTATCCTGAACTCACTCCGCTCAGCCGGGAGGCGCAAAATCTTGGTTGGCTGCCCGAGGAAAAACTTTATACTTGCGCTTCATCTCAGTTAAAGCCGCTTTCTCCTGTAATAAAACCCGCTAAAGGATCGAATCAGGCAACCTTTCCCGGTCAGCGTCTCTGGCGCCGGATATTTGTCCGGCGGCCGTTGATTACCCATTTCCGTTGTCATCGTTGTCGAGTTTGTGTTGAGCACTGTCCGGCGCATGCCATGAAATTGGTTGACGGTAAAATAGTGATTGACTATAAACGCTGCATCCGCTGTTACTGTTGTCAGGAACTCTGCCCCTACGGTGCTGTCCGGGTCGGCTATAGTGTTGGTCGGTAACGGCTTCGACTTTTAATCAATTCAGGATAACCAATGAATCTCGAAAATTTAAGTTGTATCGATCTCGACGAACCTCGTCTTGAAGGTTTTTCTCAGTTTATCAGCGCCTGGCTTTATCAGGGAGAAAAATTTACTTTTCTGGTTGATCCCGGCCCTTTATCAACAATTCCTCATCTTCTTGTTGAACTAAAAAAGAGGGGAGTTGAGAACTTAGATTATATTCTTCTTACTCATATTCATATTGATCATGCCGGAGGAACCGGTGAATTGCTGAAAAGTTTTCCTGAAGCTACTGTAATCTGTCACCCTCAGGGTATCAAACATATGGTGGAACCGGAAAAACTCTGGCAGGGTTCATTGAAAGTTTTGGGTTACATGGCAGAGGTCTATGGCGAGATTATTCCGGTACCGGAGGCTAATATTCTTTTTTCCGAAGAGATTGGCGATACCGGGATTCGCGCCTTTTTGACCCCTGGGCACGCCCAGCATCATCTCTGTTTTCTTTTTGCAGATCTGCTTTTTGCCGGAGAAGTTGTTGGTGTACGAAGCCCGGTGAAGAGCGGGATTTATATGCGTCCGGCAACTCCACCGCGGTTTATGCTTGATGTTGCTTTAGATTCAATCGATCGCATGATAAAATTGTCGCCGCGCTACCTTGTAATTGCCCACTATGGCTTGGTCGAACCTGCCTTAGAATATCTTGAAATTGGGAGAAACCAGCTCAATCTTTGGGTTGAAGGGGTTAAAGAGGCTGACGCCGGTGGAACAGAAGGGGATGGGGATTCACAAGTTGAAGAGAGGCTTTTTGAGTGGCTTCTGGAACACGACCAAAACTATCGTCGAATAAAAGAGCTGCCACCCGACATCTATGCCCGAGAACGCTACTTTCTCGGCAATACAATGCGCGGAATGAGAGGTTACCTAAAAGATATCTCTTAGAACCCTATAGTTGATGAACTTGCACCCCAAGGGCACTTCCTTCGGGGCGTAAAAAGTAACGGGATGGCTAAGTAAAAATTTCGATAGACAAGATGTTGTGGTTCTCCAGGCGCGAGACCATACATGTAGTATGTCGAGTGTCTGGAAAACCGCAACAACGCAGGATATCGGAACTTTTTACGACGCCATCACAGTTCGCGTTCAGTTACGACTCGGTTTTTGCCCTGTCGTTTAGCTAAATAGAGGGCATCATCGGCTCGTTTAATAAGGGTGTCAATATCATCATCTGGAGCAAAAGCGGCAATTCCGATGCTGATGGTGACCTGTAAAGAGACACCCTTTTTTTTGCTGCTCAGAGTACTTTCTGAAAGTAACTGTCGTATTTTATTACCTACCTGAACTGCTTGTTCAACATCAGTTGAAGGAAGCAGGCAGAGAAATTCCTCGCCACCATAACGAGCCGGGAAATCTGAGCCCCGCAGATTTTGCCGCAGAAAAGCTCCTAACCCCTTCAAAATTCCGTCACCAACCTGATGGCCATGTTCATCATTTACATTTTTAAAATCATCTATATCGATCAATAGAAGACTGAAACCCTGTCCATAACGTTCGGCTCGGGAATGTTCTTCCGCTAGTCGGCTGAAAAGAGCCCGACGGTTAAAGAGACCGGTGAGTTCATCGATAGTTGCCATGTCGGCAACTTCTTCCATTTTACGTTGCAGACGTTTTACAGTTTCCTGGGCATCAACTATGTGGGAGTGAATCTCATTGTTGTTGATAATAACAAGACTTAATTCATGGCTGATATCTTTTTTTAACTTAGCCAAGTCATTGGTTTTGTCGGTAGTTTTAATACATAACAAGTGGTTATCAAGTTGTTTTGTGTGTTGACCGGTAATCTGGTCGAGCATGTCGACCATTTCCGACAACTCTTGCATAATATTCAGCCCTTGATCTTGCTGGTTAACTACCTCTTTAACGTCGTTTTGTTGCTGTTTTTCAATGATATCCTGAGAATCCCGATCAATAGATGCGAGGTAGCGGTAGAAGTGACGGGAATAGATATCGGGCAACATCGGAATACGATGTTCAACCATATGGTGAAGGGTCTTTTTAGCAACTCGTGCAACTGTCAGATAAAAACGTTCCATAGAGATAGACTTTGCATTGATCGGCAATAATATTGCTATTTTGCCGACTCTTTGCTATTTTAAAGTTTGTAAGGTGAATATTTTCTTTAACTATAATAAGTTATGATCTTGCCGTCAAGAAAATAACTTTCGAAAAGTTTACTCCTATGGATATATTTCACATTGATCGTACCTACCGTAACATCCAACGCTATCGCCAGATTGTTTCAGTCTTTATTAAATATGGTTTTGGCGGTCTTTTAGAGCAACTCAATCTCGATTACTATCTAGCTCTAGGTAAAAGTCTGATCACACTGCAGCGGATCAAACGTGATGATCTAATCCGTTTTTCAAAAGGGGAGCGTTTGCGGCTGGCTCTTGAAGAGTTGGGGCCGACTTTTGTGAAACTGGGCCAGTTGCTTTCAACTCGGCCTGACATGGTCTCTCCGGAAATTCTTTCCGAGTTGCGTAAACTCCAAGATAAAGTCCCCGGTTTCCCCTTTTCCGAAGTCAGAAAACAGATTGAGAGCTCCATGGGAATCCCTCTGGAGGAGGCTTTTTCAGAGTTTTCTCAAGAACCGGTTGCCGCCGCTTCGATTTCCCAAGTTCATTGCGCCCGACTGTTTGATGGAACTTTAGTTGCAGTTAAGGTTCAGCGGCCGGAAATCGAGGAGTTGATTGCCACTGATATCGATATTATGTTTACCATGGCCGAGCTGGCAACTAAACATATCAGTGAACTGGAGCCCTATCAGCCGACTTTACTGGTGCGGGAGTTTGCCAAAAACATTCGTCTCGAACTTGACTTCCATGTTGAAGGTCGTAACATTGACCGTTTTGCTAAAAATTTTGCCAAAGATCCGACCGTTCACATTCCCACCGTCTACTGGAAGCAAAGTTACAGCAAGGTATTAACCCTTGAATGGATCGACGGCACCAAAGTTGATGAATTGCTAAAAAGCGGGGAGCTGGACTATGATCCGACTATCCTGGCGGCTCATGGGGCTGATTTTATCCTGCGCCAGATTCTTGAATTTGGTCTTTTTCATGGTGATCCGCATCCTGGTAACCTTTTTATTCTGCCCGGCAATGTCATCGCACCCATCGATTTCGGTCTCGTCGGTCGGCTTGATGATGAGCTCGCAACCGCTCTGCTCGACTTATTGCTTTCAGTTTTGAAACAGGATGTACAAGGTCTGTTGCGGGTGCTTTTTAAGATCGGAGTTGTTGATGAAGAGAAGGTAAATTTAAGGGAGTTAAGAGCAGATCTTTTTGATTTTATGGATCGTTATGTCGGAGTCTCATTAAAAGATCTTCGCCTGCAAAATCTGGTGCAGGATTTTATTCGCATCATCAATTATCATCAGATTCGTTTTTTGCCGGACTTCATGCTTTTGCTGCGGGTTCTAATCTCGGTTGAAGCGACAGCCCGTAATCTTGATCCATCATTTGATTTCTTCAACCACTCAGCCCCGCTTGTGCAAGAGCTTGCGGAGAAACGCTTTTCACCCGAATATCTGCAAAAAATTGTCAGCTCTCGGTTTCAGGAGATCTCCTCTCTTCTCGAAATTGTTCCGGGTGCAACCCGGGATATTTTGAAAAAATTAAGTCGCGGCCACCTGCGTTTTGAGTTCGAACATTTAGGCCTTAATCTCTTCAGTAAAAATCTTGACCGGATTGCCAACCGAATATCTTTTACGATGGTGATTTCGGCCATTATCATCGCCTCATCGTTAATCATGTCGGCCGATAACGGTTTTAAGGTTTTTGATTATCCGTTGCTGGGAATTATCGGCTACGTTATGGCGGGGGGGTTGGGCACCTGGCTGGCAATTGCAATTTTGCGATCGGGGAAAATGTGATTCACAACTTTAAATTTACTACAGTAAAATTTGTGTTGATTTGTGTCTATCTGTGGTTAAAAAAGCGGAACCACAAATGGACACAAATTAACACAAATAAAAGTAATCTTTTTGGTTCCGGCTACACCGGTGAAGTGTTTAATTTACCCATTACATAGGCTTTGACTTCTGCCGTGTCAGCTTCAATTAGATCGAAACGGCAGGGAAGTTTTTCCAGGGCGGCAATTGCCGGCGGCACCGGCGGTGGAGTTCCGATAGCCTGCTCAACCGCGTCGGGGAACTTTGCCGGGTGGGCCGTTGCCAAGCAGACGATAGCCGTGTCCGTCGGGTGTTTGGCCCGATATATCTGAGCTGCACTAACCCCTGTGGCGGTGTGCGGATCGAGAATATAACCGGTTTTTTGCCAAACATCCTTAATTGTTGCCAGGATGGCCTGATCCTCAACCCGTGCACTAGCAAAATCTGTGGTCATTTTTTTAAAAAGGTCGGAGTTAATGGTGAGCGTGCCGAAAGTTGTAAATTCGGCCACCATTTTTTTAAGTTGCTGCGGATTGCGATCATTAAGATAATAGAGATAGCGTTCAAAATTACTCGCCAGTTGAATGTCCATCGAAGGACTCAAAGTCGGCATAACTTCGCCAAGGCTATAGGTGCCGGTTTTGATGAAACGATAAAGAATATCATTGGCGTTGGTCGCAAGAATCAGCCGTTTGATCGGCAGACCCATCTCTTTTGCCATCCAGCCGGCAAAAATATTGCCGAAATTGCCGGTGGGTACGACCACGCTAAAATCTTTGCGGCCGGTAGCCGGGAGCTGGCTGTAGGCACTGAAATAGTAGACAATCTGGGCCATAATACGAGCCCAGTTAATTGAATTTACGGCCCCTAACTGATAGTCGTGTTTAAATTCAAGATCAGCGAAAAGTTCCTTAACAATTCGTTGCCCGTTATCAAAATTTCCCTTTATCGCCAGATTGAAAACATTGTCATCAAGCACCGAGGTCATCTGTTTTTCCTGGACTAAACTGACCTTGCCGTGCGGGTAGAGAATAAAGATATTGATGTTGGCTTTACCGCGAACTCCATGGATTGCGGCGCTGCCGGTATCACCTGATGTGGCTCCAATAATATTCAGCGACCTCTTTTCACGAGTCAGCAGGTATTCAAAAAGGTTGCCGAGAAATTGCAGGGCAACATCCTTGAAAGCATAAGTCGGCCCATGGAAAAGTTCCTG
>JAGGWR010000181.1 GCA_021163445.1 Candidatus Tharpella aukensis | reverse complement strand
ATAAGGTATCGCATCTCTTTTTTCATCGACTTTTCTCCTTTTCCTGATTTCCGGGCATTTGTGATGAACACCCTAATCTTGTCAACTTCATTCACTCTATATGGTGGCTGAAACAATAAGTAAAACATAAGAGAGTGTTGTTAGAATTTAAGAAGTTATATTCTCTGACATCCTCCTGGATTAGATACCGCTGTTTTCAACAATTGGGAAATCTTCACCATGGGAATTGGCCAGTGGCCGTTGTGCCGGAAGCGTGAGACGTTCGATCAATATTGGCATCTGGGTTTCGACATAACCCATGACCTCAGAGACCGTGATATTGCCGTCAGCCGGGTTGCGATCGGCAGAACCATGTAAGCCCTCAAGTAGTGTGTAGGTAAATAACCCATGTTTTAATTGTCCAAATTCACCAGCATACTGGTTTTGAGTTGAGGCGGAGATAACATGAATGCCAGCCAGTCGAGATAACAGAGCCATTGAACGATGATTCTCAAAATCGGCAAACTCTTTGACTATTGCACCAGATTTACAAGAATCTAATACCAGAAAAACCCGGCGTGCTCCGACTTTAGCAATGTACAATTCCAACATTAACGAAGAGAGGGCACTCTTTTTTAACCAGTTGGTATTTTCCGGGTGTCTTAGTTCATATGGGATGAAAAACCATTCATCTGCCAGAGTTTCACCATGACCAGCCAGATAGATAAGAACGGTATCTTGCGGAGGCAGTTTTTCCAATTCTGCAAGCTGAGTATAAATGGCTGCACGGCTGGCTTCAGCATCGTAAAGATGATGAATATTAATTTTACTGTAGAGGGGGTTCTTTTTTGTGAGTAGGATCTTGCCGACCTCTTCGGCATCACGGCGTGAATAGTGCAAATTAAGGCGTGGATTATTGTATTTACTGATACCAACGGTCAGGATATGGAGCTGGGGTTGAGGATCTTGCCAGTCGGTGATGACTGAGACTTCGGCTGGTTCACTCTCAATTAGGGCTTTATTAAGAGCTACCGCCTTGAAGTGGTTGGTTCCGGCCAATAGAACTAGATGGTAGGTCTTAAAAATTTCTCCGGTTTTTTTATCTATTTTTTCCACAGCATCATGATCATCTATAAAATTACCATTATGGTAGAGGCGAATATCATGAAGACCATGATCCTGATCTTCAGCTTTCAGAGTTATCTGAAGTATCCGTTCAGAGGTCTTTTCGTTTTTGCCGGGAGTGGTAATGTATACAAGGGGGGGCATTGGGAACCCCTCCTCCTGCTCATTAATAACCGGCGCGTTATGAAGTGGTTCCGGCTTATTACCAGCTAACAAATGGCCGAGCAGAGCAGGTTGGTAGTAATTAGCAATAAAGCCGTCAAAGGTAAACTTTCGCTTATCACAAAACCAGCTTAAAGCCTTGAGGTGATCCTCTGGCGCATTCTTGAGAGTACCGTCAAAACAACCATTCGCGGATAGTACGGCCCAACCGTCTTTCAATACTATAAGTTTTGCAACTTCCTGCCCGTCGGAGAGAGCGCAGAACCTTAAAATATGATCCTGCCCGGCAGTAAAAAAGTACTCATGGCCTGGAATACCGGCAACATCCAGCAGCTTATTGTCTGTTTGCCGGTTAAATAACAATTTACCAGAGGGTAGCTCCCATTTATAGAGCCCACCTTTCTGGTCACAGCCGACAAGGTATGTGGAACCGTTCGAGATAAATGTGAGTCCGGTCAAGGAATTTTTTAGAAAGTCAGAAACGGGTATGGTCGAGAGGGGATTTTCTTTTGAGAGATCTAAAATAAATAATCGGCCATCCTTACAGCCGGCAGCCATCAGCAGGCTGCCGGGTAAAACTGCCAGGGAGCTGATAGCGGAACCAGTTTGCCCGGTAAAGATAATTTTTTCTTTTTGCCAGTCCCAAGCCGTCAGGCGGCCATTATCGCTTACGCTTAAAAGCCGAGAGCCATCGCCGCTGAAAATCAATTGGGAAGTTTTTTCCTTATTGGGCAAAATCTTTATCTTAGTCAGTCCCTCCTCATGGTTGATTTGCCATAATTCAAGATTGTAACCGATCCCGACCAAGGCCAGCATCCGGCCATCCGGGTGCAAAGCTGGATTATGCGAAGAGCTGTGGATTTTAATTGTTTGTCCCGGCCAGGCACGTACATTATTAAAATTAACAATGTTTATAATACCCTTGATATTGCTGATTAGCAGTTTTCGAGACTGAGGTAAAAAACTGATGTCAGTAACTCTGGCGGAGGCGCTGAAGCTGTAAAACTTCTGACCGGTTAATAAATTCCAGAGATGAACTCGATTGTCTTCACCGAGCATAGCCATGGTTTTACCGTCAGCCGTTATTTTGACATTTAATACCGGAACCGAGTATCTGGAGTTAATCTTTAATCGTGGCCGTAAGCTTTGACGTGTATTCTTGTGAATTGCTTTAGTGATCTGCTGAGCGCCACCCATACGCATACGGGCCACTTGAATTGGATCAGAGGTTGCAGCCCTGGCCCTTGTCACTATATGACTGAAACTACCCGCCATCAGCAAAATAGTGCTAAAAAATATCCAGTCTAGTTTTTTCACAATGAATCCGGCAATAATCAGGTTTTGGAACCCTAAATTTGGATAATGTCATCAAAATTATATTGATCGGAATAACGGTATTTATATACTATCTGATGGTATATATTTCGACTCGTCGATTGCTTGTCGCGTTAGGATCAGTGTCAATGGGGTCACTTTCCCCACGGCCCAACGCTGAAAAGCGTTGTTCTGTAACCCCGCAATTTAGAACCAGATAGTTTTTTACCGCAAGAGCACGCTTTTCGGATAAATTCATATTGTAATTTTCGCCGCCGGAAGCATCTGTGTGACCTTCCAGGTCAAATCTAAATGTCAGAAGCCTTTCAGACTGCATGGCTTTACCAATCACATTCAGGAACTTTGCGGCATCAGAGCTAATCATAGCTGAATCAAGATTGAAGTGAACCTTCATACTGACCGTATTCCGTCTGGATTCACCTGGTTTGAGCGCCAATGCATCCACCAGCACCTCCAGATCCGGAATCTTCTTTTCAGTAATAACTAATGGTTCGGCAAAGGCTGTTCCCGCCGTAAATAATAAAAGAAGGGTGCCCATAAAATAGCAAAAAAACTTTTTCATCTTAAAACCTCCTGTCATAAAATTTAACGTCCGGGTATCATTCTCAGTAGCCGGGGCCACTCTTTTCGCCAACAACAATAGTGATCGAATTGTTCCTCTACGATTATTTTAATAAAATCTTTTTCCGGTAATTCATCGATATAAGATTGAATTGTCATCGGCGGCACAATTTGGTCACGACCTCCAGCAAAATGAATTTGAGGAATATTTTGGAGCTTGTCCGCAAATTTTTTCGGTTCGAGTGAATCTTTGAGTGGTGTAACTTTATGTTGTACACACCATGATTTATGATCAAGGTTGGAGGCTACGGTTGCCAACCAGCAAACATCGTCGCGATAGGCGGCCAGCAAGGTAGCAAGAACCCCTCCGCCGGAGTAGCCTACCATCCCGATTTTTTGAACCAACATCTCCTTTTTTACTCTGTCAATGATCGTACTGAAAGTTTTGACTACCTTTTCTGAATAACGTGCCAACGACCAGTAACTTGATAAGCAGCGAGGGTCTCCGGCCCGTTGAAATTGCCCCGGCCGGGCCAGGTAGAGAATCTTGGCCGCCGGATCTTTAAGTGCCAGCCATAAAGCCAGCGGGTTACGGGGTGTTGGATCACGACCTGGCTCGTCTTTTCGCCGCCAGGCTGAGCCGTCACCTTCAATGTAGACGATAAGAGTATCTGACAGGCTTTTTTCGGTTTTGGCTGCCCCATAAATAACAAAGTCTGCAGTCGTGAACCGGTTCGCCTCAAAACCGAATTTGGCTGCATTTTCAAAGTGGCGTCGGTTAAGCTCAGTGTGACTGCATGCGCTTAGCATGCAGAAACTGAACGCCAGTAGAATGGCAACAATTGGCCCTTTCAAACCTGTAATCCCGATTAAAATTCATAGCGTAGATTAGCTATGATTGAAAATTCATCGTAATTGTTGCGGCCAAGGACGGCGCCACCCTGAATATCAGCACAAAAACCGTTGTCCATATAGAAGCGGACGCCGGGGTTGATTTCTACCGATGTGTCGTCATAATTAGCATTCTTGACATCTTCGTACTGGAAATCGTAGAGCAGGGTTGTAGCAAGATAGGGCTCAATAGCATCAAAGTTATAACTTACCTCAACCCCCAGAGAGGCTTGGCCAAGATCAACATTGTTGGAGCTAATATGATTGCCGTCTTTTTCAGTAAAAGAGTCCTGCCTCTCCTGAGCATAGAGACAGCCAAGGGTTCCGGTTAGGGTAAGACGATTAATATTGTAAAAACCATTGAGACGCATTGAACCGAAAATACGGTTGGAGTCTAAGGAGCTTCTTACCTTATGGCCGGAGCCTTTTTCTCTCTTTTGGTCTATGTCTAGCCAAGCATAACCAACGGTGGCGCTAAAGGCAAGGTAATTGTTGAAGATTATTCCTAGATATGGAGCTATTGTGATACCATCCTGATCGAGCCATCCCTTGTTATAGTCGGTATCAGTAGCCGAATTTTCATAGGCCAGCGAGATGCCGAAAACTACCGGTTCAGCTACACGATAATCGGCCCCGATAATGAATGTAGTGAGATTGCCGTCCGATTTTGTTTTGTGGTCATCAATGTCCCAGTCGGCATATCCGGTATTGACCCAGAGGCCGAATTTGGCCGGTTGATCTCCAGCGGCAAGGCCTGAGACTCTATTTGACTTAAGCTCCTCACCTTTCTGTTCATCATCAGCATTGACAGTCAAAACTTTTCTCGGCATCATGATTCTCGCGATCCATGTACTGATCATGTCGGCTATCTGGGATGTCGAAATCCGCAATGTTGTCGGTGTGCTTACAGTTGATGGAGTATCATCAGGAAAGATGGTATCCCAGTTGTTACTGAGATAATCTCCAGCAGTACCCTCTTCGACATTGACAGACCATATTTCAACACCGTTTTTATCTTCCAGTCGTATCAGATCAAAACCGGAATTACATTTGCCATCCATATCCTTGTGATCAACTGTCAATGAGTAGAGCCCGGTTTTATCCCAGAAGGTTTTTGAGGTATTCCCAAAGCAGTCGAGAGGGGTTGCAGAATAGTTATTTAAAGCGTTTGTGTCAAAGGCTATTGCCCAAGCGGAGCCCATCCAGCCAAACAATATAAGCAAAATAATTCCAGCCATCATTTTTTTTTGTTTAGCGATCATTTTTAGTCTCCGATTGTGTTCTTTTGTTTGTCACAATGTAAGATGTCAAGTACTATTATACCATATAATTAAATTTCTGCAAAAAATAGTTACGTTATGGTTACATCATGGTTACATTATAGTAGATTAATTTGTCAAGAGCTTAATTGGTTAAGATATTATTTTGGAGAATATTGTTTTATCTAGCAAATATAAGCATGTTGTACTTACATGGTTTTGGGTCATTTTAAAATGATAAAAATAGTCGTAATGACGCCGCGTGGCTTATCATGTTTATGTTCTAAAACAAATTTATAGCGTGTGGTTTTTGTTTTTCTTGACAATAATAGAATAATATGCTTGGATATGCGTTAAGTACCAGAAAAATAAATCATATATTTTTATTTTTTGAGCTGATAGCGAGATATTTTAATGATCCGGCGACTAAAATTGTTATTGATGTCGATCTGGTTAAGAATAAAGTTCAGATAAAATAGGTTTGAATATACCGAATACACAAATACCAAATTTGCATGGTTAAGGGGAGTTAATCTGCGTGATTAATATTGAGCCGTTGTTAGAGGAGATTACACCGGAAGCACCTTCCGGGGATCGGGAATTGGTTTACGATCCGGCTTTTCTAGAACTTGAAAAAGGACTGACCGAGGAACCCGAAGAAAAAAATAAAGATGGAAAAGTTATTAAAAAAGCACTTCGACCGAATTGGAAGGAGGTCAGCGAAGCAGCGATCGAATTACTTTTGCAAACACATGATTTGCGCGTTGCTGTTTATTTGACGCGAGCCCTATTACGTGGTGACGGTCTTGAAGGTTTTGGGCAGGGCCTGCAGGTTATCTATGGCTATCTTGAGCAATACTGGGAGACCTTCTACCCGCAACTTGCTTCAGAAGATGACAATGATCCTACCGAGCGTATGAACATTATTGCTGATCTCAATGACTATAAGACTATAATCGGTCCGATAGTCAATATGGTTACTTT
>JAGGWR010000113.1 GCA_021163445.1 Candidatus Tharpella aukensis | reverse complement strand
TAATCTCCAGTTTACGTTCTGAAAAAAGAGAACAGGCCTCTAAAAGTGGTAGTGTCCCGGCCCGTTCCGGTGTGAAAGGGCCTTCACTTAAACCATTTGTGCAATCAATAACCCGACCTTTAAAATGCGCCCCAATAGTAATACCACCTCCCAGATGAGCGACAATCAAATTGCACTCTTCATAACTTTTTCCTAAAGCAGATGCTGCCTTCCGTCCCGCCGCTTTGTGACTTAATGCATGGAAAGCGCTACGGCGTTGGATTTCAGGGATGCCACTGAAACGGGCTACCGGGGCAAATTCATCGGTAGAAGGAGGATCAATAGCATAGGCTGAAACTTGGCCTTCCCGGGCCATGGAGAACGCCAAAACCGGGCCCAGAGAAGATGGGTGGTGTCCATAACGACCGGCGGAAAGGTCTCGGCACATGGCATCATTAACCCGAAAAATGCCAGCTGTTCCAGGCTTTTGTAAACCTCCCCGAGAAATTATCAGGTCTAATTTTTCCGGGTCTGCGCCATTTTGGCTCAGGAATTTGTGGACTTCTATTTTGAGGCGCTCAACTAGTAGGTTAAACCCGCCTTGGTTATATAGCTCATGGTTGTCATGAAGTCCGAGCGGTAAAGTCGTGCTGAACGGTTCACCAACGCCCTTGTCCAGAGCCAGTTTGATCGTTGTTGAACCAATATTAAGAGCTAAAATCATAATATTTCCATACCTTCACATGATAATTATGTAAATATTCGGTTAGTTGTTAAGCCATTACCAAGTTTGATAATTATTACCAGCGTGAGGCACAGAGGCAGAAGGCACAGAGTTTTTTATAAACACAGCCGGATTAGTAAGAACTAGCACTATTCCTATATTTGCTTTATCACCTCGGTTTTAAACTTTGTGCCTTTGTGCCTGCTGCCTTTGTGCCTTGATGGCTTTACAAAGTAAAGCCGAATATGTACATAATTATTTCCGAGAAAAATTATAGGCGACCAGACCGAGGGTGATTTCAGCTACTCTTTCGGAAATCGTCAGGGGCGCTGAGTTCAATAACAGGTGACGATCTGCCGCCAGCAGAACTCCGATGGTCGGCACTTTGCCAATGTATTTAAGGAAGGTCGAGAAAAAATATGAACTGTTGGTATCAGGCAAAATATAGAGATCAAAATTACCTGATTTTTTACTTTCCACCCCCTTGCGCTGAGCTGCAACCTTGCTTAAGGCACAATCAATATCTAAGGGGCCGGTGACCTGTAAAAATTTCCCGAACTGATGGCGAACTGACATCTGTGCCAATATTGCAGCGGTTACGGTCGCCGGAAGTTTAGGATTGACGGTTTCAATCGGAGCCAGGGCCGCAGCATAGATCTTTCGTCTGAAAATATGCTTGAGAAACGGGGTTACGGTTTCTAATTGTTTAATTCTGTTTTCCAAGGTTGGGGTTACGGCGACCAGTGGGTCAATGGCGAAAAAAGTTTGTTTTCGGTTGTGGTCATAAAAAGCCGCAAGATAAACCGACTTTTGGTCAAGAAACCCGCCTTCCAGATGCGAAGCGATAAATTGTTGTCTTTTTTCGTGGCCCTGGATAATTAGATCAGCCTCTTGCCGGATACAACATTCATGGGCCATTTGCGCCGAAGCATACATTGAAGTAGATTGACGAAAGTCATGCATGCCGGGGAGTTTGCGCGGCCCGATAAATATGGGTTCAGTGACCAGCCCCTTCTTTTTAACGATAGTCAGGGCTTTTAATAATGCTTCATCGGTTGCATACGAAACCACGCACCGCTGCGGCTTGAGCCGCTCGGCTCGCCGCCGGATTTCCGGATATAAATTAATCATTGTTTAACCTCCGGCGCTGGGCGACTAAAGCAACCCCAAAAATAATTTCTCTCATAATGGCTTCGGCAAGATCAGATCGCGAAGGTACGATCACCGGCCCCATAGACGTATAACAACATGAGACCCGGACAATATCTTTAATAAAAAAGTCAAGTTTGGCAATCATATTTCCAGTATTAAGGTCGGGCATCAGCATTATATGTGGCAGGCTGTTTAGGTTAACAGAGTTGCTATCCTCACCCAGGAGAACCTTTTTGAGAACCTGGGCTTCAAGCCGTTGGTAGGTGCCCTTGCTATCTTTAATGACCGGGGTTTTTGCCAGCTTGAAATGCTTATATTTATCTTTTAGATTGGCACTGTCGGAGACCAACTCCATCACTTTTGGGCAAGTATAACCTAGGAGCGGCATAACTTGTAGAGCGTTGTTCAAAATGGCTCTTTTCTCGTTTTCGTCGGGAGAAATATTAGTTCCGGTATCAGTTAAAAGAACTAGGTGGTCGCAGCCTTTGATGTCCCAGAAGGTCTGGACGCTGATTACGGCCTCTTCTTGCCGGGCTTTCATTCGGGCAATGATCGCCCGGTAAACATAGCTGGTTGAAATCTGCCCCTTGCTCACCATCTCAACCTCTCCCGAGGACAACATCTCCATGGCTGTATTGGCAATCTTTTGTCGATCAGTAACCTCGATAATGCGGGTCGTATCGAGATCATAATTTGCCTTGTCCGCAGCTTTTTCAATAACCGTGCGGCGACCAATTAAGACCGGCTCAATAAAGCTACGCTGACGGGCATCTTTTACCGCGAGCATGAACTCGTGATCTTCGGGGGCGATAATTGCTGTAGTCACGGGATCAGCAGCTTTCGCCAACTCCTCAATCTCTGACAGTGAACTTATCATCTATATCTCCTTTTGCAGATCCCCGGAGGTCATAATTCTGAAAAGTGGGTAGAGCGGATTCTTACGGTAAATAGCCAAGGTGTAATCGTGGATCACCTGAGAAAAGGCGGTCGAACAATCTTCGAGAATTACGGCTTTAAAGTCGTGACAGAGGGCATCCATCGCCGTGGTCAGAACGCAGAAGTTGGTGGCGATGCCGGCCACGGCTAACAGGGTGATTTGTTGTTCATGCAAAGTTTTTTCCAGGTTGGTGCCAAAGAAGGCGGAAAATCGTGGTTTCGGGAGCCAGAGATCCTCTTTTTGCATATCCAGATCGTCCATGACTTCAGCTCCCTTTGTCCCGGTTATGGCATGTGGATGCATGCGGGAGGTAAATATAAAATCATCCTCTTGAAAAGCGTCGGTCGAAAAGATGACCGGGAACCCTTTTTTCCTGAATTGGGCAATCGTTCGATTGATAGGGGGAATTATTTCCCGGGCCAAAGGGGTGATAGGATAGCCTTTATCCTCAGCAAAATAGTCCTTGACCATATCTATTATAATGAGCGCCGGTTTTTCCATTATGATCTCCTTTGTCGGCTCTTTTTTTCAGCCCTTTTCTTCATATTTTTGGTCATCTTTTGTCGTTTTCAGTTTATCTAAAATATTATCAAAAACCTCTCGCTCATGATCTGTGAGCTGTGAAAGAAACTGCTGATTTGTATCATTATAAATATGGGTGAGATCATCTCGTAATGAACGTGACCGCTCCGTTAAGCGGATATATAGAGCCCGGCGGTCGTTCGGGGTGGCTTGACGGGCTATAAGCCCATCCCTTTCGAGTCGATCCAGGAT
>JAGGWR010000091.1 GCA_021163445.1 Candidatus Tharpella aukensis | reverse complement strand
GAAAATGGCCGATAATCAGGGCCGAGATATCACTTTCCAGGAGTTTGGCGCAACTGGTTAAAACTTGAGTCGGAATAATCTTTTTAGTGCCATTGTAGCTCCGGCTGCCGTGCGAGAGACGGCTGGCGATCTTCCAGGTTAGAGAGGCGGGCAGGCTGTTGATTATTTTTAAAGTCAAGGAATTGCGCAGTAAAGTGCACCAGATGCGATAGATGTGGTCATCGGGATTGAGGCGGTCACCGTGGGCGAGATAGATTTTTTGACCGTCGAGCTCGACGATTGCCTGGTTTTCATAACATGATCCTAAGCTTTCAAGATAAGAACCCAAAGAGATTTCGTGATTGCCGGCAAAAAAACTGATTTTAACTCCTTTGGCGGAAATCTCCTCAAGGGCGGCTAAAATCGGCACATAAGCGCTGAAAACAACATCTTTGAAACCATGCCAGAAATCGAAAAAATCGCCTAAGATAAAGAGGTTATCAAGGTCGTCGGGGAGCTCTCGCAGAAAAATGAGTAGGTCACGATAAGCTTGATCTTCAGGGTTTCGTAAATGGGCATCAGCCAGAAAAATTGATTTCATGGCTGAACTTATAATCGTAAAACAATTTCATTGTCAACCGGATTAATACATTGCCGAAACGCACTGATATAAAAAAAATAATGCTGATAGGCTCGGGACCAATTGTTATCGGTCAGGCCTGCGAATTTGACTACTCCGGAACTCAGGCCTGCAAGGCTCTGAAAGAGGAGGGCTACGAGGTCGTGCTGGTTAACAGTAATCCGGCAACGATTATGACCGATCCAGAATTTGCCGACCGTACCTATATCGAACCGTTGACGCCGGAGACGGTGGGGCGCATTATCGCTCTGGAGCGGCCCGATGCCCTGCTGCCGACTTTAGGCGGGCAGACCGCTTTGAATATCGGGATTGCGCTGGCCGAAAACGGGACTCTGGAAAAATATGGGGTCGAGATGATCGGGGCGACGCTTGATTCGATCAAGAAAGCTGAAGATCGCCAGCTCTTTAAAGATGCGATGGATAATATCGGTCTTGATCAGCCTCTTAGCGGGGTTGCAAAAAGCCTTGATGATGGTTGGAAAATCCTCGAAAAGACCGGTTTTCCAGCAATCCTCAGACCCTCATTTACGATGGGCGGCAGCGGTGGCAATATCGCCTATAACGTTGAGGATTTTGAAAAATATGTTAAACGGGGGCTGGAGATCAGCCCGGTACATGAAATTCTGATCGAGGAGTCGATTGTCGGTTGGAAAGAGTATGAACTCGAAGTCATGCGTGACCATAAGGACAACGTTGTTATTGTCTGCACGATTGAGAACTTCGATGCTATGGGGATTCATACCGGCGACAGTATTACAGTAGCTCCGGCTCAGACTTTGAGCGATAAAGAGTATCAGATTATGCGTGACGCCGCCCTGGCAATCATGCGTGAAATCGGGGTTGCGACCGGCGGCTCCAATGTTCAGTTCGGGGTTGATCCCAAAAATGGCCGCCTGGTCGTGATCGAGATGAATCCCCGGGTCTCCCGGAGCTCGGCCCTGGCCTCCAAGGCGACCGGTTTTCCGATTGCTAAAATCGCCGCCAAACTGGCAGTCGGTTACACCCTTGATGAGATTCCCAATGATATTACGCGCGTAACCCCGGCCTGTTTTGAACCTTCTATCGATTACGTGGTCACTAAAATTCCGCGTTTTACATTTGAAAAATTTCCCCAGGCCGATGCCACGTTAACGACCCAGATGAAATCGGTCGGCGAGGCGATGGCCATTGGCCGAACCTTTAAAGAGTCGTTGCAGAAAGCGATCCGCTCGATGGAGCTCGACTCTTATGGTTTTGAGCGGCAATTTGCGAACGCGGCTTATATCAAGTCCGATGCCGAGGTTATCGATCTGGTTGAGGAACGTTTACGGATACCGGGGCCGGAACGTCTCTGGTATCTTGCTGACGCCTTGCGTCTCGGTTTCGATATTGAACGTATCTATGAAATGACTGGTATCGATCCCTGGTTTCTCAATAATATTCGCGAGCTTGTCGAATTCGAGGGGGAACTAGAGGGGGTTGCCGTAGACGAGCTTTCTGAAAGCCGGTTACGGCGCGCTAAAGAGTTGGGTTTTGCCGATAAATTTCTGGCGGGCCGACTCAACTGTTCGGAAGAGGCGGTCAGGAAACAGCGGATCGCAAAAAAGGTTCTTCCGGTCTTTAAAAGGGTTGATACCTGTGCCGCCGAATTTGAGGCTTTTACACCTTATTTTTATTCAACCTATGAATCCGAAGATGAGACCCGGCCGACAAATCAAAAAAAGATTATTATCTTAGGCGGCGGCCCCAACCGTATTGGTCAGGGGATTGAATTTGATTACTGCTGTGTTCACTGCGCTTTTGCTTTGACCAAAGATGGCTATGAGACGATCATGGTTAACTGCAATCCGGAGACCGTGAGCACCGATTACGACACCTCGGATCGTCTCTATTTTGAACCTTTGACCCGTGAAGATGTTTTGGCGATTGTTGAGGCCGAAAAACCGTTCGGAGTGATTGTTCAGTTCGGTGGTCAGACGCCGCTGAAACTGGCCGCAGCCTTAGAAGATGCCGGGGTGCCGATTCTCGGCACCTCACCCGACAGTATTGACCGGGCCGAAGATCGGCGTCGTTTCAAGGAGTTTCTCGAAAAACTGGGCCTCAAACAACCGGTTAACGATACGGCCACTTCAGTTGATGAAGCCGTGACCATTGCCGAGCGTATCGGCTACCCGATTTTAGTGCGCCCCTCCTATGTTCTGGGCGGCCGGGGCATGGAGATTGTTTACGACAGTGAAAGACTTAAAGGCTATATGCAAAAAGCGGTTGAGGTCTCTTTTGATCACCCGGTATTGATCGATCAATTTCTCAATAATGCGGTTGAAGTTGATGTTGATGCCGTCTGCGATGGTGAGCGGGTGCTGATCGGCGGGATCATGGAACATATCGAAAAAGCCGGAATTCACTCTGGTGATTCAGCCTGTTCTTTGCCGCCTTACTCACTTTCGGATGAAATTATTGCGGAGATCGCCCGCCAGACCAAAGCGATGGCCTTAGAACTTAATGTCGTCGGTCTGATGAACGTTCAGTTCGCGGTTCAGGATAATGAAGTCTATATCATCGAAGTTAATCCACGGGCTTCTCGCACGGTGCCTTTTGTCGGCAAAGCGACGGGGTTGCCTCTGGCGACTATCGCGGCCCGGGTGATGGCCGGTAAAAGCCTTGATGAATTAGGCGTTAAAGAGAGCTATTTACCGAGCTGGAGCGCAGTTAAAGAGGCGGTTTTCCCTTTTCTGAAATTTCCCGGCGTCGATACTTTGCTGAGTCCGGAGATGAAATCGACCGGCGAGGTCATGGGCATTGATCTCGATTTTCCCTTAGCTTTTGCTAAAGCCCAGGAGGCGGCCGGTAACCCGCTGCCGCAAGCCGGTGCCGTATTTTTGAGTATGAGAGATAAAGCCGGTTTGAAAAGTATTGTTGAACCTCTGGCGGCTGCGGGTTTCAGCTTTGTCGCGACATCCGGTACCGCACAAGCCTTAAATGAATTGGGAATTGAAAACCGGATGATCAAAAAAAAGAAAGAGGGTCGTCCCAATGCCATCGATCTGGTGCTTAATGGTGAGATCGATATGGTCATCAACCTGCCTGGCGATGCCCGTTCGCGTGAAGATTCTCTCTATATCAGACGGGTCGCCCTAGATAACGCGATCCCCTATTTCACCACTTCACCCGGAGCCCAAGCCGCAGCTTCCGCAATTGCCGCGCTAAGCACCAGGGAAGTTAACTTACAAGCGATTCAAGACTATCTTAAATAGTTTCGAATTTTTTTAATCTTTAACGGAGTTTGTTTTAATGTGTAGTATGGCCAAGGTACCGTTCACCCCGGACGGCTACAAAAAACTTAAAGAAGAACTTAATCAATTAAAAACCTATGAGCGTCAAAAGATTATTCGTGACATCTCCGAGGCCCGTGACCATGGCGACTTAAGCGAAAATGCCGAATATGATGCCGCTAAAAACCGTCAGTCATTTGTCGAAGGTCGAATCAACTATCTCGGAGACCGGCTGACCCGGGCCGAGATTATCGACCCGACTCAACACACTAGTCTCGATCAGGTAGTCTTTGGCGTGTTTGTTACACTTGCCGATGAAGATAGCGGTGCAGAGATAACCTATCAGCTAGTCGGAGAAGATGAGGCCGATGTCGAACAGGGCCGCCTCTCGATCGCTGCCCCGCTGGCCCGGGTGCTGCTCGGCAAAGAGGTCGATGACGATGTCTCCTTGCAGCTTCCGGCTGGCCAGAAGGAATATGTTATTCTCGATATTAGAGCAACCGCAAGCTGATCAAGCAGCTGAAGTTAGAGTGAAGATCGTTTCGCACTTATAAACGGGGTCACATCTTGACAAAGGCTATTGGACGGTTCCTGATAACAGCGAATATTTGAATACGCCTTAGTCAAGAAATGACCCCAATCGAGATATAACGTAATCTGAAAAAATCCATTTATTGTGAAAACGCGCAACTTTAAACTGACAATTGCCTACGATGGTACCGATTATCATGGCTGGCAGAATCAGCCCAATGGTATGACGGTTCAAGAGCAGTTGGAGACCGCAGCCCTGCGTTTTTCCGGCGTCTATAATCCGATAGATGGCTCCGGCCGTACCGACGCCGGGGTTCACGCTTGGGGCCAGGTTGCTTCCTGGGCCTACGCTAAGGATCTCCCCGAAGATCGAATCCAATCCGCCTTTAATGGCCTCTTGCCCCCCGACATTACGGTTCGGCGGGTCGAGGCCGCAGCTCCCGCATTTCACGCCCGCAAATCATCTCGGGCTAAAACCTACCTCTACATAATCGACAACTCTCCTTGTGCCAACCCTTTGCTTCGCCGCTACGCCTGGCACATCCGCCAACCCCTAAATTTAGACACCCTGAACCAGGCCGCAACCTTTCTCGTCGGCCACCAAGATTTTCTCTCCTTCAAAGCTGTCGACGGTAAAACCGCCACCAGCCGACGCACCATTCTCCAAGCTCGTTGGTGCAAACATGGCTCCTATCTTTTCTTCTTTATCAAAGGCAACGGCTTCCTCAAAAACATGGTACGCATCATCGTTGGTACCCTGATCGATATCGGCCGCGGAAAAAATCCCCCCGCAAAAATAGACTCCATCATCGCCGCCCGCGACCGCACCGCCGCTGGGATGACCGCCCCGGCCAACGGTCTTGTTCTCCGCTCGGTCGAATACAACTAAAATTGTGACTATTGTGAGCCTGCTTCCAGAGCTACCCATCATTATGTTATCGAAAGTGGCAGAAAGGGAAGAGGGGGTGAAGGTATGAAAATTAGTTTTTTTGCTAAGTGATGTAAAAGTATGTTATAGCTTGGTTTAGGAGGAAAACATGCCTGAAATAGCAAGGTTTTACGGAATCATCATAAAACTATTTTTCGGAGATCATCTCCCGGCTCATTTTCACGCAGTGTACGGTGAGTATGTTGGACTGTTTAATATCGACACATTAGAAATGATAGAAGGTGATCTGCCAAATAGGGCTAAGAAGTTGGTTATTGAATGGGCTAATATGAACAAAGACGAATTGAAACAAATGTGGAATAGTCAGGAATTTCATAAACTACCGCCATTGGAGTAAAAAATGAACTTTCCAAAGGTTCAGTCTGCAATAGCCGTTGATAATCACACTTTGGTAATCGAGTTTGATAATAGACAAAAGAAAAAATACGATATCACTCCTTTGCTCGAAAAAGATATGTTTTCTCCGTTGAAAAATCCTGCCTTGTTCAAATCAGTTAAGGTAGAGCAGGGGGGGTATGCAATAGTATGGGGTAATCATATTGATCTTAGTGAGTATGAATTGTGGAGACATGGGCAAGAAATACCAGAATAACAAAACAAAGAGAATAAATGAAAGTTCCCGAAAGTTCCCGAAGTTCCCGCGAAGTTCCCGCGAAGTTCCGGGGACCGAAGTTCCGACCGAAGTTCCGGGGACATCTTACTTAATTGGTAAGTTCCGGGGATAAGTTCGGGGATAAGTTCTGGGATAAGTTCTGGGATAAGTTCTGGGGACATCTTACTTAATTATTTCAAATTGTGTATGACGTCAAGCGACGAGTCATGAACCTGGCTCATGGAGTTGAGTGTGGATTCGTGGTTAATTTATGCAAGAAAACGCGAAGCCGATATCTGGCAAGTACCGTCAGCCTTAGATTCAGCAACATTATCTTCGAAAACAATCTGAACAAAAGGACTATTGCCAAGGACTTGGCGGTTTTTTCGATGATGGTAATCAATTGCTGAGGATGACAGTTTCACCTCAAGCAACAACCAGGTTTTTTTCTCCCTGACAATCAAAAAATAGGGTGTATTCCGGGGAAACTTTACTTAACTATCTATAGATGAGGTCAGAGTGAAATTAAATTGTCAAGTCTCCTCACTTCTTCCAAGACTGATTAATCTAGCAGACTAAAATACTTACGTTCGTTTTTTTAATGGTAGTCCTCCTCCTCCTCTTCTTCTTCTTGTGTAAACACCTGCATGATGTCAGCTCTGTTTTATGAAGACCAATGGAATTCAGTTGGTGTTAATTGATTGACATATTTTTTATACGTGATACTAATAGAATTATCGTTTTATTGTGATGTTTTAAAACTGATGGAGTTTTTTAAGAAATCGTCAACTTTAAAGGAGGAGAGAATGAAAAGACTTTTGTGGTTGGGAATGGTTTTGCTGGTGTTGGCACCTTTTAGTAATGCTTTGGCCAAAACTACTTGGCACATGCATCTTAATTATCCGGCGGGGAACTTTCATTCCCAAGGGGCGCAGCGTTTTGTTGATAACGTCAAGGCCGCAACCGGCGGTGAGCTTGAGATTGTTCTGCATCCGGGTTCTTCATTAGGTTTTAAGGGGCCTGAACTCCTGCGGGCCGTGGCTGACGGGCAGATCTCCATTGCCGAAGTTCCGACCGGGATGGTTGAGGGTGATGCACCAATCCTCGCCCTGACGGCCCAGCCTTTTATCTCAAGTAACGCTTTTGAACAGCGGTTGCTCTATCAATTGGCCAAACCGGTTTATAAAAAGACTTTAAAACGCTTTAAACAGATGACTCTTTATACTTCGGTCTGGCCGTTTTCCGGGATCTACACGCAGCGGCCGATCACTAAACTGGCGGATCTAAAAGGTTTGAAAATGCGGGTTTACGATGGTACTGGTCTCGCATTTGGTAAAGCTACGGGTGTAGCGGCGCGGAAGATGCCTTTCAGTGAAGTCTATCCGGCGATGAAGGCGGGTTTACTTGACTCTATGTACACATCTTCGGTCTCCGGGGTTGATGCCAAATCGTGGGAAGTGCTGAAATATTTTACCCGGATCAATATCCTGGGGCCGGTCAATATGGTCAATGTCAATCTTGATGCCTGGAATAAACTCCCGGCAGCCGTGCAGGAACAGGTGCTTGAGGTGGCAGTGGCGATGGAAGATGAGATGTGGAACCTGGCCGGTGACATGGATCGCAGCAGTTTAAAGACCTTGCAGGAAAATGGTTTGCAGGTTCTTGATGTTGATAAAAAGTTCCGTTCAGAACTTGATCAAGTCGGGGTTGAGCTACGTGGTGTCTGGTTCAAGAAAGCCGGAGCCGATGCCGAGGCGGTTTTGCAACAGTATAACCAGATAACCGGTCGCTAATTAGTTACATTTCAGGATTGATATGCAACGAATAATTATTATAATTGAGAGTATGAGCGATATCTTAGCGAAGCTCTCGGCCTTAGTCTTGGGTCTCATGACGTTGCTGATTCTTGCGGAGATCTTTCTCTGGAATATATTCAACAAAACCACGTTGATAGCGGATGAGTATTCAGCTTATGGTTTGGCGGCGCTTATTTTTCTTGGGGCCGGTTATACTCTGAAAGATAAGGGCCATATCCGAATAACATTGATTTTAAACCTGCTGCCGCCGCGACTCGCCTTAGCTGTCGAGTTGTTGGCCGGGAGCACGGCGACGGTCTTTGTCGGTTATATCACTTGGCAACTTGTGCGGATGACGCTTTCAGCCTGGCGTTATGGTTCAACCTCGGGAACCTTGACGGGAACTCCTTTGTGGGTTCCCCAGGCTCTGATTGTGGTTGGGGCCGCAGTTTTTACTTTACAGATGGCGGTTGAGACTGTGAAAGTTTTG
>JAGGWR010000175.1 GCA_021163445.1 Candidatus Tharpella aukensis | reverse complement strand
CGCATCCCGATTTCGTCGGCCGGAGAAGGTCTTGTACATAAACTTTCTTCAACTGATAAGCGGCCTGAAGATAGTTATAAAAATAGTCTCGCCGACCTTGCAGGTGATACTGTGTCGGAAAATAAACTTGCAAACCAACTTTGTGATTATAGTGAAAAAAAGATTCCCAGCGACTATCAAGGGTTACAATTAAGGGCATCTTACAATCTTCAATCGCGGCCAAAAGTTGGGGGAATAATTTCCAGGCAGCATAAGATTTTCCGACCAGATCAAGCCAAAGTACAGACTTCCTTGCCGCTCCTGCAGGCGGCAACAGATTACATAAAGGCTCACTCACCTGCCAAAATTGCCGGGCTCGACGCCGCAACCAACGTTTGTGATTGACAATATAGCCAAAATACAAAGTTTGAATACGTTTTTTTTCAGCCGATTGCGCTTCACCAGACAAACCACAAGATATTCGACCGGGTAGTAAGCGCCCGACATAACCATGCCGAATCAACTTAACGTAAAACTCCCACTCTTTAAAAGCGGTCGACAGAGTCTCATTATAGCCAGCTAGGGCGAGCCCGGCTAAACGCGGAAAAACAACTGCCCGAAAACGGTTTTCAGAAAGCAAAGAGACCGGATCAACGCCCCCAAAACCTTTTGTTGCCAACGCAAGCCCCCGGTTCGCACTCTGAATAAAAAAGTGGGGCGGAGATGCTTCGAGCAACAATAAACACTCTTCCAGAAAAGTCGGTTCCAGAAGATCGTCACTATACAGAGATACAATATATTTACCTTGCGCGACATCTAGCCCTCGATTACAGAGGCCAATCGGAGACAATAAAGGAGTCGGCGAATCGGTAGACAGCACGCGCCAATCGGAAGATCCCTTTTGTGTTGTAGCCAAGGCCGCAAGTTCTTGTTTAAGTATAAGATTGTCGTTACAAACTAAAAAAATAACTTCAAAATGAGTCCAGGTCTGCTTTTTGAGACAAACATGTAACGCTGCCAGAGAATCGCCGCCACAATTACATGAGATCAGCAAGGTCAACAACGGGGCCTTACCATAACTTTCCTGGCGATAGTGATGGAAGTCAAACAACCGCCCGGTATAAATCTCCAGCTTTTTCTGCACCAATGACCACAATTTATGATCCGAGCGCCGGATATCCGCTTGAGTTCGCCAGCGGCGCAATCGTTCCCGCCAAACCACGGGGAAAAATTCACGTAACCTCTCCCGCAACAAGCAAGTTTTTTTGGGCCCACACCGCAACGCAGGCAAAACCTTGAGCCACAATCTTCGCGCTCGATTTCGGATCGACCTAATTTCGCGATGTTTTTTTGCTTTAATATTCAACTAACAATCAACCCTTTTCTTAAACCAGAAAGAGACACCCTCTCTGCTTATTCCCTGTAATTCAGGTTTTTCCCAAAGTTCCCGAAAATGGTCAATCAGTTTCGTGCACCAGGTGATATAGAGGTTAGGCAGAACAACCTCAAAGCTCTCCCAACCGTAGAGCAATAACCCACCCAGAACATACTGTTCTGAATACCTCCGCAAGATCCACTCATCCGAATAATCAAAAGGCCAGTAGATATCATGCAGATGAATATAGATATCAGGTTTTAGGCGAGGGAGAAGATCAAAGAAAAATACCTCTGTGTCCGAATTTTACAAAACCCGGTGCGAGCCATCAAAAAAAGTATATTATTCTCCGACAATTCATCAAAAACCGACAGGTCACACTCTTCAAGAGGTTTACGAATAATCTCATCACAAAGCCCATCAATTTCGGCCCGTGGGAACGGGTCAAGTGAAACAATACGAGTCAACGGACTATTTAAAACCTTGGCTTTGGCCGCAATTTTAGTTGAATGGCCGGAGCCGATCTCAAAATAGATACGCGGCTTCAAGGTTGAAATCAAGCCAAAAAGAGAGATTGCATCTAAAGCCGGAAAAAAACCGTTATTCCAGACCGGTTCCCGGGCTGAGACGACAAAAGCGGAAGAGAGAGAAATTGTCAGAAACTGATCCATAAGTTACAAAAGTCTCTTTTTCCGAGCTTTAATTGCTTTTCCGTGGAGCTCCCCGATTTTGCCTTTCAAGGCTTCATATTTTTTTACGTGCCTGATAATTTCGCGCCCCCGGTTTCACAAAATAGTTATAAAGAGGTTCCCGAATAACCCGCCCAACATAACCATGGGCCACCAGATTAACACACAACTCCCAATCTTCACCCCCCAGCCATTATCGGATTATAGCCACCCACCTAATCAAAAGCGGTTTTTCGAAAAAGGGCATATAGCAAAAGCAAAAGCACTTTGTGATTATTGAAAACTACTTCTTAGTCAATGTCATGCAGAAAAAAGCCGCAAATTGCCGAGAGAATGAATCGGCCAACCAACTGTCAAGTTTCCATAGCTGCCTGTAAAGCCAATGGGGAATCATAATATTATGGGAAATCCCGCCGGTTGCCATATATGAAATTCCACTATAATAAAACTTTTCAGATTCGGTGATCTGGTAATTTTTAAGCACTTGTTTGAGCCAACTCTGTTTTTCCCAGAAAATCATGTATGGGATAGCCATATTGGCTGAAGAAAGAGGCCCTTTGACCTCAGACAAACATGGCTCAACAGTACTAAAGTCAGCTGGTTCATGATGCAGGTGCAAATAAATCGACCGAGATAGGGTTGAAAAGTATGGTTCAACAATTATTATCCTACCTCCGATTTTTAATTTGCTACCGGCATCGGCCAGAAAACCCAGAGGATTCCATAAATGATGCAAAACATTGGTCAAAATAATAAGATCAAGACTCTCATTTTCCACCATCTTCGCACAACCGATATCATGCGCGTCAAACACATAATCAACATGCTCCAAAGACATTATGTCACTGGTAAAAACCGAAGGATAAAAGTGCTTTAATGGAGACATGCCACTTCCTATCTCCAAAATTCGCAACTTGGCTACACTTTCTCTATCGCAGCCGAGCAAGCGCTCATAAAGCCGCTGATACCAGTAAAGTAGATTTTTCTTCTTAAACAAGGCCTTACGATTTTTTAACGTAGCTTCTATATCAGATAGCAGTACTTGTTCGTCCATAATATAACTTTAGTCTTAAATTCATTTTTGTCAGTTGTTGTTTGATAGTTCTTTTATCACTTTACAGACCTCTCAACACTACATTTTGAATTTGCTCTTTGAAAATCCGGTAACTCATACTTCTCGAATTGTTGGCGGAATTGCAACACCAACTGCCTGGAAAACTTTGCCAGAGCAACTTTGACACTCGAAAAAAACAGCGGAGATTCTTCTTATAAAGGAGAAAAGAGATGAACATTTCACTTACGCGACATATTTTTTTAGTGGTTTGCTAATAGTAAACCACTTTATGGCAAAAATCGTAAGGGCTATAGTAAATAATGCAGTCAAGAAGTATAGCGATTGAAAATTAACGCTACCTATATTAATTGATAATTTATTATTATTTAACAGTGCCGATGATATTAAAACGGGTATTAATGCACAATACTTATGGAGAGCAAAAAGACCTAACGAGTATTTTGACAGCAATGCAATGTAAGTATTCTTTGGATAATGAGAATTACAAACTAATAAGTACAGAGTGAGTACGCCATATTGCATTGAATTAACATCATAATCACCATGTGAAGTGTTAAACAATTTATGCCCACCAATTTCAAAAAACAAGAAAAATATGTATAAAAATAGTGACATATACAAATATTTTTGTTTTGCATTTTTATAGAAATTATTTTTTTCAATAAAATGTGCCATTGGAATGTATATTAAAAAATTATCGATCCTCCAATATGGAATTACATAAAAAAACTGATGTACAAATAAATAAATTGAAAGTAAAGCAAACAATACAAGGTCAAGTTTTTTTGTAGATATTTTATTATAATAGAATGATAAACTCACTATTATTATCAGGTTAACTATAAAATAGAATACAGAACCGCCAACAAATGGAAGGGAAGGTCCTCCATTAATAATTACCCACCACAACTTAGAATTGTTTTTAGAAAAAATGAGTGGAAGATCAAAAACACTTGATGCCTGTACAAAACAAAAATATACTACTGATTGCACAGCAAACCAAAATGAGAAAATATTGATTAATCGTTTTAATCTTATTAAAATATACCTGCTGGACAGGTCAATTTTTCGAAAAAATAATAATAAAGACACAAAATAAAATATGGGAACGGCTACTAAAGTCCGTTGGTATATTGCACTTAATGCATTTTTACCCATTTGGGCTACTGTGGAAGCGTTTTCACACAGCTCCACCCGAACTGGCTGCAAATGCCATAGAAGAACCAAAACAATAGCCAAAGCTTTTAAGATATCCAATTTATAATCGTGTTCATTCATGGTAATCATTTTTTATAATGGATCCCAAAAGTAAACTGCAACCGCATTTTTAGAAAAATAATTTTCATTGCTATCTTTGCCGTAAACCATTGCAAGAGGGAGGGATTACCCTACACTGTTGAACGCAGGTTAAATTCATTTTTGTCCGTCGCTGCTTGATAGCTCTTTCACTTTACAGATTTCTCAACATTAAGAGGAATTACAACTCTGAAATCATTCCAATCCCGCACCCCTTTATCAGCTGTGAGAAGGCCCACTTTATGATCGAGATGCCACACTCCGAAAGCCAATGCGGATATTTCCGCATCAATTGACGGATCGAACTCTACAGCTCCATAGCGCCACCGATACTCTTGAGAGGGAGGATTATAACCATCCAAAGAGACTGATTGTTGAGAGCGAATCTTGGCATCTGAG
The DNA here is from genome assembly GCA_021163445.1 of Candidatus Tharpella aukensis. Classification (GTDB taxonomy): domain Bacteria; phylum Desulfobacterota; class Anaeroferrophillalia; order Anaeroferrophillales; family Tharpellaceae; genus Tharpella; species Tharpella aukensis. Next base: position 7,759 of record JAGGWR010000175.1, on the reverse strand, counting down.
TCGATAAAATGGAAAAACATTCCCCGCCCCCAACTTTTATCATCGTCTCTTAACGCTTCCCACCAAAATTCGATTTTAATTTTTCCGCCAAGAGGACTCAAAGTCATAACATGCAACCTATATAAGTCTCCAAATTCTATCTCATGTGCCACAAGCTTATTATTGAAAATATAAGAACTCACCTCAGAGTCACTCCACCAACGATGAGGATTTGCCTCTTTAAACTCAGGACGCCAGGTTCGCGAAGAGATAAATTGTTCTGTTAGCTGTTCAAATATGCAAAGATTAGTTATCTCCAGCAAGCGCACCGGACCATCTGAAACAATCTCAATCCCGTCCTTTACTGTCAACGTACTCAACCAGGCATGAAAAACTCTGTTTTCATCCTCAAATGACTGAACCCGGTCAAACCCCATCACAGTTTGAATGTCATTATCTTTCAGCGGCTCAAAACAGATATAGTCAGATGACAACAAATCCTCTATACGAACCATAAACCCCCTCACCCAATCATGCGGCCCACGCAGATCAAAAGTAGAAGCTTTTGGATTTATTACCCCTTCATATTTACCAACATCGCCGAAAACCAGTTCCGGAAAACCCGTCATAAAAGAATATACTCTGATGTTGCTCTTTATCTGTCGCACTACTCTAAGAAAATCATACGCTTGATTCACCACAGCATCATGCATCCCAATGGAAACACTGACTCCGGTTGTTCTTTGCCAGCAAACAGAGGGATTTTTTTGCACCAATAACAACGCCATATTGCTGGCCGGTAAAATGCAAACCAACGCTAAAGCTAGATTAACCCATTTACTGGATCGAATCCATACATGAACCGCCAAAGGAACCAGACAGATAAGCCCCATTAAAAAAAACGGGTGGAAATATCTTACCTGATTACCGCCAGCCTGAACTACCAACCAGTAAAATATACCAGCTGACCAAAAAATAAACGCTGAAATCAAGAAACCTGACATTTCGAAAAAAGTTCGGTTGTTTAAACCTCTGAAATGATAGCAAAGGTAGAAAAATAAAATAATTACTCCGGCTATCCAAAAAAGTATTGCCTCTCCCATAATAATATGCAGCAATAGTGGAATTTGCCCGAAGGAGATTGCCAATACGTCCGTCATAATCACTAAAGCTTGCCTAGCATACAAAAAATGCTCAGATGATAAATATTGCGATTGCAAGCAAACTGTAAAAGTTACAACATAGATTGCAAACAGCACCATAAGCCCCAAGATCAGATAACGCCGCAGCCCTCTTGAAGCTTCCTGATTATGCCTGACACTCAACCACTTCAAAGAAGCAAATACTGCCCACGCCCCCCCTAACAGAGCCATAACCGCCCCACCGGACGGCTTGATTAAAAGCGTAAAAGAAGCTGCAAGCGCCCCAGCAAAAAGCCATCTCACCGAACCGGTTGTTAGGCTCCGAATAAATGCCGCCGTCGCCAAGGCGGCAGTACCAGCAAGAAAGTTATCAACCAAACCAAAACAGACGGAACTCTCAACACCTGCAACCCATTCAAAATGGTAAAACATCGGCAAAGAAGAGAAGAGCAGAGCAATCGTAGCGACGCACCATCCTGCCACTAAGCTTTGGGGTAATCCAACAGAGATGTAAACTGATGCCACAATACAGACAATCGGGAAAAATACAGAACGAAAATAGAAGCTATGAAAACCAACCGGGTATCCGAAGGGGGCAGATAGCAAGATAGTTCCCGGCGGCCGGGCCGGTGGGGCAATATTGAAAGGGTTAACCCAATTCCCGTGCATAATACCTTGCCAGAAATTAAGACCTTTCTTAAAATAATCCAAACCATCAAAAAAGGGAGGTTGAATACTATTGCCAGCGTGAAACCAAATTATAAATCCCGTAAAAATAAGCCAAAACAGCACCAAAAGATGTGGCGCTAAGGTTCGCAATGGTATGGCCTGCGGCTTATACTTCATCAGGAAAATCCTTACTCATTGAAGTGGCATCAAAAACAGGGTGTTGTAATACAAGACAAGACAGGTTCCATAATCAATGAAATTTAATTTTTGAAGCAGCAAAAATGACCATTTTAAGTAATATCACCCCATGTCGCCAACGGGAAATATTGGTTTCACCATAATGCCGATCTCGATAACGAATAGGAAGATCAACAATCTTTAGATTCTGTTTCGCAGCTCCAAAAATAAGGTCAAAATCACCAAAAGGGTCAAAATCACCAAAATAAGCCCGGTTGGCAGCTATTTTTTCATAATTTTTCCTGGTTAACACCTTAGTACCACATAAAGTATCTTTAATGGATTGTCCTAATAGCCAAGAAAATGCCATGCTGAAAAATTTATTGCCGACCAGATTACAGAAACGCATAGCCTCGCGTTCCATTGGGTAGACAAGTCGGACACCATTTATAAATTCACCTTTACCACTAACCAGAGCATTGTAAAACAGAGGCAGGTCTTCCGGCGCTACGGTCATGTCTGCATCCAGAATCATTAAAATATCCCCGGTTGCCTTGCTAAATCCCAACCGTACCGCATCACCTTTTCCCTTGCCCGACTGCCGATAGGCAAAAACTCTTTTTTGAGGATTCTTCTTAATTTCTTTTTCAATGGTCGCAAAGGTATTGTCACTTGACCCTCCTTCAACAAAAATAAGTTCGGTGCCCCGTCCCATCTCTGGTGTACGTTTGAAGATGTTTACAATATTGCCTTCTTCATTTCTGGCAGCAACAATAATAGAGACCAAAGGCTTCTCAGGCAGTGTATCCAGAACGGGTTTTTTCCGAGCAATCAGAACATTGGTCAAACAAAAAAACCTGAGAGGAAAAATTTTTGCAAAATATCTGTTAGCCATATTACTTAGTAACGGAATATTCACAGGAATTATGATTTCACTTGATGTCTGTATGCAGTCAAAATCCTCCAGATAAAGTAGATTTTTCAGATCATCAACAGTCAACCAGTTCTGCGGTAACATGGGAGCAGCAAGACCAATCTTACGAATAAGGGTAAGAAAAGGCTGCCACAGCCGACTGTAGACATTCATAATAATTCGAGTTGAATCATTACAATACGATCGCACACTTGCCAGAAGTTCTTGCACATCCCATACATTATTCAACAAATCAGAGAGAATCACCACATCAAACGTACCCTCAAGTTGAGCATCTTCTCCCGAACTGTGGTAAAAATGAAGCTGAGGGTGCTTTCTCCTTGCCTGCAGTATCATCTCTTTAGAGAAGTCCACGCCAACTCCCACCCTTGGAGCTATAGACGCTAGAAGATCGCCCTTTCCACAACCTATTTCCAACACCCGTAAACCTGGAGGAATCATATACTGATACATACACTCAAGATAGCGATGGTAATAACTATTATAATCTGAAAAGGATTTACTGGCTATAGTGTTCCAATGCCGGATACGTTTTGCAAGGTATTTGTTTCGACTGGATATATTATCATTCATTTCTGTTATCTCTATTTATTATGAAGCAAGCCATCAAAATTACCCCTAAAAAAACAGGCCCCGGACTATTTTATGCAAAATAGCGCCAATCCTGTCCCTGAAAGAGCTCCGCTCCTGCGCCAGCAACATTTCACAGTGCTGGTGTTTAGCCGCCAACAGATCATAGCTATGCTGAAGAGTATAAAATTTCTGTTCAAGCTCTCCCGTTGCCGGCTCTTCTTCGCGAGCATTTCTCGCAGCAGCCATAGCATAACCGAAAGTAGAGGTGGAAACCTCATCCCCATGCAAATCTCTCTGTTCCCACCATTGCAAACCGACTTGGGCGCATAATCGGCTCCAGCCCACCGCCTCAGGCAAAATCTCGCCAAAAAGAAACGGCCGCCGCACCACAATCTGAAAAGCGTGCCCTTTTATAGCTTCATACTGAGCATGAAAACGCTCCCAGGGGTGTTCGGCATAAGGAGCATTACTGGCAACTCCGCCATGAAACTGATGAAAACTTCCTTCACCTAAAAGAACAACATACTCCTGCTTAAGATTCTTGACCATAGAGTCAAACAGATCAAGAATGGCCAGTCCCCCGCCAACTTCGGTAAAGCGCAGATCAAAACCACCGATACGCAAAAAACTCTCCTTACGCATAAACAGGCAGTTGCTCTCCATTAAGGGGCCAAACCAACCCGCACAATCGTAAGACAATCCCTGGCTCAACTTAAAAAGTTCATAACCGTTTTGCCGCCAGTCGACACTCGCCAAAAGTGCATCTTCCTCCTTCTGGTTATAGCCTTTACTGACGGAACTATTCTGAATTTCCGGCCCTAAATGAAATCCGACAACCGTTATAAAAGGATCCGCAAATGCCCGAAAAGCCCGTAATGCGTTTGCAATTACCCCGGGAGAGAGCATATGCGCACCATCAATCATTATCATAATTTGAGAGCCGCGACAATGTTCAACAGATCGATTAATAATCTCTACGGGAGAAGGAGAGTCGGTTGCGTGAAAATGGTAATGGAAATTGGTGCCGAAAGCTTCGACAGATTCTGCGGAGAGGGGTGCGGTCGAACCATTGTCGACCACAATAACTTCATATTGTTCCGGGGTTACATCTTTTTGATAGGCGCAAGAAAGCGTATAGAGGGTGCGCTCGGCCTCCCTACGCATATTAAAAAAAACGACAATGATCGATAAAAAATGATCTTTACTCACTATTTTATTCTTTTAGAGTTTGATGAAGATCGAGGGAATACTCCATCCCGAACATTCCGTGAAGAGGTTTTTCCCGGATACAATTAACCACAAAAGCTTCATGAATCCAATGTTCCTGTTTATGATCCTCTAGAATGCCATCGGCAATCGCCACGGTAAATGCGTAGGTTCCCGAATTTAGATCAGGCCAGACAAAGCTGTATTTGACCTCAATCACATTGCCTGGAATAAATAACTCAAGCTCCGGTTCACTGCTAATCAGATCGTGAAATCCCATGACCATCAATCCTAAGCGATCAGCCACACCAAAACCGACAATCGGATGCTTCAAGCCCTCTTTGAGTTGCAGGCTGAAAATCAGACTAAGTTGGTCACCGCAAAAAACATTTTTCTTGATCTCACCATTAACTCCAACTAATCGGCTGGATATAATTTTGGCTTTCCCCGTGCCAAAAGAGTCGACACTGGCCTCTTCAGGCAGAGTCGACTCTGACGCCAATTTTGATATTTCGGTTGTCAAAGTTTCCCGCTCTGGCTCAGCTTGCCGGTCAAAAACTTTCTCAGTACCTTCATAGGTTGCTTCTGTATAGAGCCGGGCGATCTCTTTGGGCTCCCCCGACATAACCAGCTTTCCTCTGTCCAACCAGAGAGCCCGGTCACAAAGAGAAAGAATCGCACTCATATCATGAGAAACAAACAGGATCGTACACTTATCTTTTATAACCCTGATCCGGGCCATACATTTATGTCTGAACTTGGCATCTCCGACGGCCAAAGCCTCATCAATAACCAATATATCGGGATCGATATGGATGGCCACGGAGAAGGCTAGGCGCATCACCATACCGCTGGAATAACTTTTTACCGGCTGTTCGACAAAATCGCCAATGTCAGCAAAGGCAATAATATCATTATAACGTAACTTCATTTCGCTACGGCTGAAACCAGCTAAAATTCCGCTGAAAAAGACATTCTGACGACCTGTAAATTCGGGATTAAAGCCCGCTCCCAACTCCAGCAAGGCCGACACTCTACCCCAAACTTCAACCTCTCCGGAAGTCGGCTTGGTCACGCCGCAAATAATTTTAAGCAAAGTTGACTTGCCACTGCCGTTGAAACCGATAATGCCGTAGACCTGGCCTTTGGGCAGCTCAAAACTGACATCACGCAAAGCATAAAATTCTTTGTAGTATTTTTTTTTGAACGGATGTAAAGCCTCTTTCAAGCGATCTTTAGAGGAATCATATAATTTATATGATTTAGACAAACCTGCGACTTTTACCACATTTCCGTTACATGACTCTTTCATATTTATACACATCTACTACAAAACATCTGGAAAATGCCCTTTCAAACGACGAAAAACCAGCGCACCCACAATCAATAAAAATAGAGTTACGCACCAAAAATAGATGCCGCCCCACAGATGTAACCAGAACGGCCGATAATAGATAAATGACTCTCGATAACCACGAATTATATAATGGATCGGATTTAAGCGCAAAAACATCTGAACTTTTTCCGGCATAATCTTAATATCCCAGATAATCGGTGTTGCCCAAAACATAATTTGTAAAACAAGTTGAACAATCTGGCAGACATCACGAAAAAAAACATTGATTGCACTGGTAAGCCAGCTGATTCCTAAAGCCAGAAACACAAGACAGCAGTAATAATAAATTATTTGCAACGCAAAAAATGTTATGGGAACCCCATTGACAAGCAACAGTATTACTAATAATATTAAAAAAACCAGGTGGTTAACCATGGATGAGACAATTTTTACGACCGGCAATATCTGCGAAGGGAAATTAATCTTCTTTATCAAATGAGGGTTACTAACTATCACTCCTGTCGATTCAGCCACAATTCCACTGAAAGAGAACCACGCCGCCATCCCGGCTGTTAACCAAGCCGAAAAAGGGACATTCGCAACCGGCTTATGCTTCAAACCAAAACCAAAGACAAACCAAAAAATAAAAATCAGAGATAAAGGGTGAATTACCGTCCATAAGAGACCAACTCTGGAACCGACATATTTCTGAACCAGATCCCGCCGGGCCATTTCCCAAATCAACTGGCGACGGTCGAAAAGCAGTCGGACAAACTCGAAAAAGGCCCGGTAAAGCCCTCTTAACTCTATTATCATTGCTTAAGTTAACCTTTTTTGTAACAACTATTCAGATATCTACCATTTGAGGCGGTATCTGAATAGTTACGTTATTTTTTTGTCCGGGCAAGATTATCCGATAAGGTTTGGTTTATCGTCGGCCAATCGTTTGCCGTCATTGAAAAGTATGTTTCTCGCTCTTGGATATCACTATAGTCCAATTGGCTATAGCGCTCTACTATTGCGTCATAGTTATTTTTCAGAAGCCGTGAATGACAATCCAGGCCCGTGACAAAACAGAGCCCGGCAGGATAGGTCGGCACTGTAAAGATTGAGAGATCCGGTCGCTCCTGCTTGAGGCAGGGGATAATTTTCCAGACATCTCCACTCCAAAAAATTGTCTTTCGTTGACGCTCCGACGTCCGCCGATCAAGCGGCAAACAGTCATGAATCATAATAATTGAATCAGGAGCAGCAATTTTCTCTAAATTAATAAAATCTTTTAGAACTTGTTCATAAATATGCAGACCATCTATAAAAGCTAAGTCAAAAGAGCCATCCAAAAGAAGTTCCAGGTTATGTGCCGCAAAAAAGTCATCGCTTAATTTTTTATAGAGCTTCACATTTTCCGGCACCACATCAATTTTAGGTTCAGGATCAACCCCAACAATTTGCACTGATGCGTCAAAGAGCCTTAAGACCGCACCCTTCTCGACCCCGATCTCAACATATTTTTCCGGTTTCAGCAAAGCTATAAGTTTTTTGATAATTTCAATATAACCATCTCCAGGCATACGCACCTTGGCCAAGCCCATATAACTATGAACATAGTCAGGGTCAAGCGCTACCGCCCGTTCGAAAAAATCTTTCGCTGAGGTTAAATCACCAGCATGAAGGCTGTTATAGCCCGTCGCACAGAGAGCTTCACAGGGCTCTGTACATGGAGGTTTGTCGGCTTTAAACTCT
>JAGGWR010000093.1 GCA_021163445.1 Candidatus Tharpella aukensis | reverse complement strand
CAGGCATTATTGTCGTCCGGCGCTACCAACTTTCTCTCGCTTAAATGCAAATCAGCTATATTTAATAAATCATCAATTCGGGCTTGAATTTCGGGTGGAATTTCAGGAGTTGGAGCCGGTGTAGGTAATGGTGCAGGTGTAGTTGTCGGCGTAGTTATGGGTGAAACGATTGGAGTTGGAGTTGGTGTTGTTACTGGTGCAGGTGTTTGTTGTGGTGTTATTGCCTTTGGTGGTGTTATCGGTTCTGGCGTAACTATTGGTATTGATGGGGCTACGACAGGTGGTTTAATGTGTTTGAAATAGTAATATCCGCCGCCTGAAAGCATCAGCACAGTTAAAAAAATGATAAACCAGATCAACGTTTTTTTGTTGTTTGACTTGCCGTCATCAGTCAGATCATCGAGAAACTGTTTGGCGCTTGGGGTGCGTTGGTTACGGTCGAATGAGAGACCTCGGGCCAGAGCTAAGTTCTGTTTACGGCTCAAAGTTGCTATCGGTTCGGGCTTCAACTTTTGTTGGCGTGCCTGGTTGGCCGGGAGTTTGTCAAACGGATGCCGGCCGGCAAGAAGTTCATAACTGACACAAGCTAATCCATAGATGTCATCACGAGGATCGGCAGGAGCCTTGTCAAACATTTCGCAACTGGCATATGCGGGGCTCAAGCCTTCCCAGGAACGGACATAAACCGAAATATCGTTTTCGTTCTGATCGGGTCGAATAATCGCTTTGGCAATGCCGAAGTCAAGAATTTTGGCTTTGCCATTTTGGCCGAGAACGAAGACGTTACCGGGTTTGAAATCTGCGTGGGTTATGCCCAACTCATGGGCGTAACTTAATCCCTGCACCATATCCGCAATGATCGGTAAAGCCGTTTTGTAGGGGAGGCCATCAGGTTGCAGGCGTTTGAGAAGATGCTCAAGCGACTCTCCTTCAAGAATCTCCATAGTCATGTAAAATGTGTCATGGTCTCGATCGAAATCGTAAACCGTGATGATATTGGGATGGGCCAGTCGTTGGGCCTTTTTGCACTCTCGTTGTAAATCTATAAAGGCCTCCGGGATTTTATTGAATTCGGCATTTAATACCTTGATGGCCACGTACATATCCCGATCTCGAGCCTCTTCCTTGCGTAGATCCCGAGCCTTGTAGACAATCCCCATACCACCCCGGCCAAGCTCCTCCTCCAACACAAAACGATTATTCAAGACCTCTCCCAAAGCGGGGGGGGCTATTGAATCATGAGGTTTAATAATAGTTTTGTCGAGCATTCTGGTGACCAATATTGTCTGTTTTTTCGAAGATTAACCCCGAATTTATGGTGAATCGCAGTCATTTTCGCTGTATAACAATTACCGTAATATTATCTTTAGCCTGATAGCTTAAAGCCAAATCAATTAACTTACGAGGAATGGTACAAAATTCAGTTTCGGCAAGTAGATTACCAATTTCAGCCTCCGTTACATCTTCAGTTAAACCGTCACTACATAGTAAATAGAGATCATTTTTCCTGGCTGTAAACAAGATTGTTTCGAGACGCAGTTCAGTTTCCACCCCTAACGCTTGAGTTACGACATTACTTATACGACTGTTGGTTAACTCCTCCAAGTTTCCCTGACCCCTTTGGATCATTTCGTTAATCAGGGAATGATCTCGGGTAATCTGTGTCATTACACCGTCACGAAACTGGTATAAACGGCTGTCACCAGACCAGACAGCCGCACATTGTTCTCCAAGTGCCAACATCGCTACCACTGTACTTCCTATTACCGTCTCCGGAGATAAATCACGGGCCATGAGAAATAATTTATTGTTGGCCTGTTGCAGGTGGATTGTAACCTCAGTTATAAGATCTGCTATATCTTTGTAAACACCACCGGCAGGAATTGCAATATCATTTAGAGCAACAACCGCTGTCCGGCTTGCTACATCACCTGCATGATGACCACCCATACCATCGGCAACCATCCATAGACCAAGATCAGATCGCTCGAGGAAGGCATCTTCATTGATTTTTCTGACCTTACCTACATCACTCAGAGCACAAGAATGCCATCGCTTGGGGTTCTCGACTGCTGCTGCTTCTTCCTGCATGAGACAAAGTGATGAGCCTGCAAAGATGTTGCCGTTTTCCGGAAAAACCAGAGTACTTTTCTGAGCCGGATCAGTCTCTACGATAGTGGCGGTTAAAAGTGAGAAGGTTGGTTCAGGCAACCCTCCAAATAAGAAAAAAGAGGGTTCAACCAATTCTGAACCGGAGGTGCACCACATTGTGCAGTCTGGTAAAGAGTGGTTTAACAACCAACGGTTAAGGTCTGACTGAGAACTCTTTAGTTCATCTAATGATGTAAGTTTACAACTTAATTTCGCTGTCTTAAGGGTCGCTTTGAGGGATTGTTTATTGTTCTGGGTGGGGGAGTTTTCAATCGAATCCATAAATGATGGAAGTAGTTGTTCAAGCTTAGAGTCAAACTCATTAAAATCAGCACCTTCATCAAGAACCGTCAGCAACAGGTTTTCCGCTTGTTCAAACCATTGACTTGCAGCAGTAAACAGAGGAGCCAAGTGATGAGGCTTGTTAATTGTAGCAACCACGGTCAGGGGGAAATATCGGCCCACCTGATCGACGCTTGGCATTAAGACTCCCAACTTGGTATTTTTGCCGCATACCCCGGGACTTAAACCAAACCTCCACATCGGACTGGATAAATAGGTTTCGACCCATTGCGTACCTAGTTGCTCCTTGCTTTTCTCCAAGGACATCTGTAACCACTTATCCCATGGTTTAATAAACCAGGGAGTCAAGCGCCGGTTAACAAAATCACCCCGCATGGGAAGTTTGCCAAAAAAACCGGGACCACAAGACGGAGTGGTCATAATGAATCCGGACAGTTAAATTTGTGGAGTTCGGCCAAGTTAAAAGGATTGATGACACTGCTTGCCCGCAACTCGTAATTTGCCGTATAGCCTTCGACTTGAAAGGTGATCTGAAAACGGTCTTTAATCGGCATTTTTGTTAGATTAGATCGGTCAAGTACTTTGAAGAAGCCCCACGGACCAGGAAATTGGCGGCTGATTTCTTGCTGATCATCAAGTCGGCGAAAAATTAGACGAACTCCATCGCCCGGTCGTTGTCCCGGCCACTTAAATGAAGATAGTAGTGTTGGTCCGTGACGGTATTTGGTTTGCCTTCCTCCCATAAACAGAGAAAACGTATCAATTGCATTGTCCAAGTCGGCAGGTAGCAAGGCAAATTCGATATCTAGCTGGCTGCTCCCCTTAGGGAAAAAAGCATCGCGAATTTTAGCCGCATATTGGAATTGCCGTAACACCTGTGGCGACAAACTAATACGAGAATTATTTTCCGACACCAAGCGCCATTTTGTTCTACTGGTATCAACGAATGGTTTGAGATGTTTCTCGAAAAAAGTGTCAATGATCCCGTGAGGGGCAAAAAAACGGCAGAAATCGGCTATTGTTATCTCGGTTGAACTATTGCTGGAAAGAGGGTATCGCCCTTTCAGGCCTTCCCTGTAGGGCCGTGTCACATCTTGTCGCCAGATGGCATTAAGCTTTGTTTTGGCTGTATCCAGCATTAATTGCCAACCTAACGATGAGAGATTGAGAAGCCAGTTATTTATCGGGCTTGGTAGACGTTTAAATGTCAGGTTTGCTTTACTGATGACATCCATTGTACCAATTTGGTTCATCCTTTGACGGGCTAATTGCAGGGCCTGATCCTCAGTACTGGCACCGTAGGTGATTTGAATCAAAAAATCACGTATTTCATTAAGACGTAATAAGATGTCATTGAAAGGAGGTGGCATCTTATCTTGTTGCTCGACCAATCGGTTCAAAGGGTAGAACTGTTGCGCTAAATGTTGCAAGTTATTCTGTTTTGTATGGTCGAGCCAGGATCGCCTTGTCTGAGCTGAAGCTTCAAGTTGTGTGAAACCTGAGTCATTTTCGTTAACTTCGATCAGATTAGTATTATGAGCAATGGTCTGAAACAGGGGCAGTAAAGGTGTATCCCGTCCTGCTAGTAAGTCCAATCTTGCAATGGTTGCCGTAATGGTTCGCGGCTGGGCAATCTGCAAGTTCTGTAGAAGATTATTCCATCTGGTTTCATATTCGGCAAAATAAAGTTTTTGCAAATCTTCGTACAAGCGATTAAGGTCGCTGCTTTTCGCGGCCGGGCGCTTCATAACCCAGTCATCATGCAATGCCTGTTTTACTAATTCCATACCTTGAGAAACAAAAACTTCATGATATCCTCTTCGGGTAAACAAGCCGGGTATTATCTGAGTTTTGAGAGGCTGTCCATCTTTGGTCAAAAATATTTCCTGTGTTCCAGCCTGCAATATAGAGAGAAGGCTGAAATCATACTTATGGCGAGCCAGTTGAGATCCCTTTAAGTGAGCATAAATTTGTTGACTTAAGGGAATGCAGGTCAACTTTTTTCGGGCTTGAACGATAGTTTCCCGGTCAAGGGCGATTGCTTCGTAGCGATCGTTCAGCAGGTTGGCAGTATGGTGATTAAGGCGCTTGCAAAGCTTTGGATAATCATGAAAATTCCTTTCCCAGCTGAGGGCAATCCATTGCCCGGCAAAGGTCGCATCCATTCTTACCGGATCCCCCAGCATTAGATATACTTTAAGCAGGTCATATAGTGTGCGTAGACCAGTTTGATTATCACTTCGATAGAGAGCCGCTTGTAAATGTCGTCCCAGACGGTTAAGGATTTCCGGCAACAATTCGCGTTCAAGCCTCCGATTGTAAACATCGTTAATGCCGGCTTGCATTTTTTCACTTTGGGAAAGTCCTAACTTTTGCATCCAACTGGAGGTATTATAAGGAGCTTGCATTGATTCAAGTAGATCCAAACGTTTTACGATAACCTTTAAGCGATCATTTGGGGTATCATTAGCTGAAACAATTGTTTGATATTCAATTACTTGTCGATCAGTAGTTGCCAGAGCTGCCCGATTGTTAATAAAGTTTGCCGACCACAAGGTGATGGCAGCTACAGTCATTACTGCCAGGATACCATACCCAAGGCTGTAAAGCCAACGGCGCCGACGTTCAACGCGTGGATCGGCACCGGCCAGGGTCGCCTCGGGAAAGATTACATCCTTTAGCAGGCGGGTGATAAAAAAACTTTTTCCCCGGCCGCTGAAAATCGGTATCTGGCGGCGATCCATGCCGTAGGTTGCCGCTAGGGCTCCCATGACTCGGTCAATGGGGGTTCCTTCTTGGGTCCCACTGGAGAAATAAACCCCACGAAGCATGGGTTTTATCTCCAACCGGTTGCTGGTAAAAGCATTTTTTAAAAATTCATTAATTCGACTTTGCAATAAAGCAAACTGTTGCGTAAATTTGAGAATCAGACTGCGGCGATGGATATCGCGCTCACTATCAATACGTGCCAAAGTCCAACTGTCCAGCCGTTGAAGAAGGTTTTCAAAGGCTTGTTTGTAATAAGCTAACAGATCAAATGATTGGTCTGTATCAATATTCTGGGGAAAGGTTTCTCCCCATACCTGGGCTCGTTCTTCTTGGCCCAAGTCAGCAAAAAATTCATTGAATCCGGCAATCAGATCAGACTTGGTGAAAATCAGGTAAACCGGAAAGCGATTTCCCAGTTTACGATATAATTCTTCGATTCGTCTGTGTAATGTTCGCGCTCGCTCTTTCAGATCATCATCTGAAAGAGTCATTAGATCGGCCATGCTCATGGCCAAAAGCACACCATTGATAGGTTGCCTTGGGCGATTCTTTTTGAGCAATTGCAGAAACCCATGCCAAGCGGTTTTATCTACTTCCTGCTGGCTGTCCTGACTGGTATAACGACCGGCGGTATCAAGAAAAATTGCTTCATCGGTAAAAAACCAGTCACAATCACGTGTTCCTCCAACGCCTTTAAGGGGGGCTCCGACCCGTTGTTCTCCTAAGGGAAAGGTTAGTCCGGAGTTCTGTAAAAGTGTTGTTTTGCCAACGCCTGGACCACCAATAATGACAAACCAAGGTAATTCATAGAGGTATGTTTTACCCCGTTTACTAGTTCCTCGACTTGTTTTGAGGTTTTGTAACTCTTCACGAAAAGTTTGCTGTAAAGTTGCCAATTGTTCTTGTTTTGCACTTGTCAGAGAAACTTGCTCGGCCTGATTTGTCTGGCTCAGGCTATCAACCAGTCGTTGCTCTTTTTTGTTTGCTTTAATCTTAGCTATGAGTTGGTAGAAGACCCAAGCTACGACAATAAAAATCATTGTCAGTATTCGATGGAAAGGTGAAGCCATCGGTGACCTGCCAGCGATGGAAATTAGAGGAGCCGCAAACCAAGTTAGCAAACAAAAGGCTACAACTCCCAAAAACTGGATAAATAACCGGTTTTTGCAAAATGCCTTAAGAATTTTCATTTATCACCTCACCAAGATTTCTACCCGTCGGTTACGAGCCCTATTTTTGGCAGTTGTATTTGGAACGATTGGATCTAAATCACCCCTGCCTTTGTATTTGATATGGTTTGAAGGCATCCCGGCAGAAGTCAGGATTATTGCAATATTATGAGCCCGGGTATTGGATAAGTCCCAATTTGAGGGAAAACGGGCACTGAAAATAGGTTGGTTATCTGTATATCCGATAACTTCCAGGAAGTTTGCTTCTTTGCTAAGTTCGACCGCGATGTTCACCAGAATAGGGCGAAATTCATCTCTTATTTGAGCCTTGCCCGAAGGAAAACTTCCAGAAATGCGAATCAGAGGTCCATCCAAAACTTCTACTACGCCCAGTAAGATTTCCTGGGCCAGTAGTGTTTTTAAGCGATCAATCAATCCGGCCTGTTGTTTTTTAGCCGGTATCGGTTGTTCGATAATTACCCGGTGGTCATAGCCTTTTGCCGAGGCCAAGACTGCCAGGGAGGCAAAAGTTCGATCAGATGGTCCTTTGAGCAAAAAAGCAAATCCGAGATAAATTGACATCAGCACCACGCCGGCAACCAGTACCATAACCCATAAAGGTACATACTTTGTCAGGGGGTTACGAAAGTCACGAATCCCCTGCCAGTGAGGTGACAGTTCTCGTTCAGGAGGTTCCCGGAATTCGCGAATAGCAAGATAAAGATCTTGGTGCAGTTGATCCAGTGCCCGCCGGCCATCTGCTGAAACACGATATTTCCCTTCAAAGCCGAGGCTCAGGCAAAGGTAGCCTAACTCAAGTATTTCACCATATTGGGAAGGACGTTGCATGAGTTGGTCTAAAATGGTAAAAAATGTTTCACCGCCCCACGCTTCATCATGAAAACGTACCAGAAGGCTATTATGTCCCCATGAACTTTGGGCACCCCATGGGGTGTTGAGTACTGTTTCATCAATTAATGAGCAGAGGAAATAACTGCCGGTATTGACCTGTTGCTCCTGATATCCCTGCTGCCGAGCCTGATTCTGAAAGTTGCTAATTTCACCAACAACTCTTTCCTGAAGAACTGCTACATTTTCACAGAGTGGCAGATTGCGTAATTCCACCACCAAGGACAAAAGTGATCCGGCGAGAATTCTCAACTTATTATTTCCACTATGTGTCAAACCGGCATTCAAATCAATGTTGGCAGATGGCCAAGGAGTTTGTGGCGGAGCAGAGTTACTAGGCTGAGGTCGCCGACCTCCTGGATTTGGCCGAATAACCGTTCTGGTTGCTTCATCAAAACCTGAAAACTGATCGTTACGGTTCATCGTTTTTGCTCCTCTCGAATTGCCCACAATTCAAGTTTAAGACCAGGAAATTTACCACCGATATAGATGGCGAAGCCAGCCGATCTATACATTTTCTGCCAAAGTTCACCATGTTTTTTTAGGTGAAAATAGGTATAGCCGGCATGGTACGGAAGCTGTCGCGGAGCAACGGAAAGAGGTTCTATGGTAATACCTGGCAAATGTGAGCGAACCAGTTGCTGGATCTCTTCTCCGGGACCAATTTTTACTTGGGGAGGAAATTGATCGAGCAACTCACGGGCCGGTATTTCGGCGTTGACAGCCAGGATAAATTCAGCGTGGTCAAGAAGGTTCTCTTCCGGCAGTCGGGCTCCGTAAATGCCAAACTTAGCTTTCACCAGGGGGATCTGGGTCACTCGCTGGACGGTGTCCAGAAGACAATAATATCGTAACTGTTCCATCAGCGGCATCAACGTGTCATGGAGATTATCATGATTATAGGGAGGCAATTCACCTACTAGTTTAGCATCCTGGAAAAACGTTGCCATTTCACCTGCCAGTTGGATTATGAGCCTATAAAACTCTTCAGGATGAACTCCCTCAAGCTCGACCAGATGATTAACCAGTGGTTGATAACGATTCATCAATTGCAGGTGCATGAAATCTGCGGAATCGGAAACCCCGCCCTGATCAGGGCGGGTCAGGCGGGATGCCAGATTTTGGCCCCGAGCCTGCACTAGCCCAAGTAATTCACGCAATAAAGCCGATAATTGAGGGATTGCCTGACAGTTAAGATTTGGCGGGATAAAATGCTCATCCAGTACTACCTGCTGATCAGCGCCGTTTTCAAGGATTTTCCCAACTCCCAAACAGGCATAGCCGGCGCGTTCCTCACGCTCCAGCAACAGGCGGCTTTTAAGATTGCCAATCTGCACAACGGCCTGTCGATTTGTTCCACAATTACAATCATTAGTTTCAGTTTCAGAAACCCGAAAACGTGATAGAGCCTCTGGTTGCTCTTTTGTATCATTTTCCGGTACTCCTGCCTGTCGTAACGGTAACCCTAAAAAGACGTATTCATGATGAATCTCTTGGGGAATATCCAGGGGGAGTGGCAAAGGATCATCGTCGGGCATGCAAAATGGTGTGCCATCTGGGAAAATCCCTTGGCCTTCTGCAATTGCCAGCTTACCGATCCGCAACAGTTCACGGTCGATGGCTAAACGATAAAACCCATAACCATAGGGTCTGACAGCTGCAAACTGTCTGTGAATCAAGTTTTCAAAATAGCGGTCATGTTGTTGGAAATGTTGGGGCAGCATGAACATCCCTTCAATCCACATCACTTTTCTTTGTTTAGTCATCTTCGATTACCCCTAATTAAAAAGAGTTGTTGTTTTACCTGCTTGTCCCATGGGTTCGAAGCCTGGCAATTTGTTCCTCGAAAGCCTGAACAAATATCTCATTAAAAACATTTTCCAAAACTTGATTGCAGAGAATCGGATATTGTTCACAGTACTCATTCCAGCACTTGGCTTTTTTTTGCAGAACAAATCCTTCCTCAAATTTTTTTGCAAAATGTTCGGGTGCAAATTTGGCCAATGTATGGTTCAGGACTGCCTGAACGCCTGCATGCATGGCCATTTGATCGTTTCGGAGATTGGCAAAGCCCTCACGAACAGCCTCAACTGCTTGGATATAGCTGGGATTATCCTGTAACAGCATATTTATTATGGCATCTTCAACCTGAGGCATAAATTTGAGAGGATTATTTTCGGTTAACTCTATATGCGTCATACTTGCCCGAATCGCATTGCGCTGTTCGGCTCTCGCCTTGAGAGCCAACATCAAGCCATCAACCATTTCCCGAAATATTTCTCCCAACAAAAATATAATCTCCGTCATTTTTTCTTCTGTAACAACCGGCGCATTAAAAACTCCGGCACCTTTCCAAAATGATTCCAGCAATTTGGTGTTGCTGTTGTCAGAAACGACCGGGGGAGTAGGAGGTGCCGGTTGTACTGAGGTTGATGTAGACGGAATCGTGGATTCAGTTAGTGTTGGGGACTTAGAAAGTGACGGGGATTCAGAAAGTATTGGTGGGGAGGAGGCTGGAGGTTCGGAGGGGACAGGAATAACAGGTGGTGTAGAAAAGATATCATTAAAATCAAAATCATCGGGAACGGACGTAGGTGGATGTGATGTTGGTGCGGGGTCAAGGATAGGGGGATTTATAGGAGGTAGCCAGGAAAGAGGTGACCCTTCTGCGGAATCGTCTATTTGTTTTTCACAACTAGTTATCGGCACCAGAGTAACATCAATCATGAAACTGCCGATTATCAGCTTGTCACCATCATCCAATTGTACTTTCTGATGGTGTAAGGAAAGTCCTTTGTTACTTATTTCGGTACCATTGCTACTCTGATCGGTCAGGAAATAAATTCCATCTTCATAACTGATAATGACATGAGTTCTTGATACATCTTCACCATTTAGTGTTAGATAAGAACCCCCGTTTTTATTTTCTGGATCGCGCCCTATTGAGCCTCCATTTTTTCCAATTGTAACCGTCGCATCTTCTGCTGATAATCCGGACGAACAGCTGACGACAGATAATTTTAATAACATATCAGGTTCTGATATTGAAACCATTACCAACCTCCGTCCTACCCGATGAGGGCATTTGTTTCCAGTGTGAAACAAGATAGCTGTGGTCATTTACTAGGAGGCTGTCCGAAAACGTCTTTTTTCCCCTGCTCGGCGTTATTTTTTTGAAAATAATGCTCGGAATACTAAGTGTATAACTGTGCTTATTGTCAAAAAATGCCTTGATCTGAGAATAAAATCCTATTCTCGGACAGCCTTCTAGAGATTGTTAGAGAGCTAGCTTTTTTGAATTTTTGACTACTACATATTGTGTTTTGCATTTTCAACCGCTACTAAATATGGCGGTTAAAAAGTCTGAATTTGTTTTCATGGATAGTCACATCGTGCATTTTACGAGCATGTAAACTATATCTAGATTCTCCTTTATGGTTGCCCTTAGTGAGCGATGCGGCAATTCTTCCAAGATGGGTTAGGTTGAGAGTTGCTTCCGGTAATTATAGTTTCAATCTTGATGAATTCGTAAAAAGTAACGGGATGGCAAAGTTAAAATTTCGATAGACAAGATGATGTGGTTTTCCAGGCGCTAGACTATACATGTAGTATGTCGAGTGTCTGGAAAACCACATCATCGCAGGATATCGGAACTTTTTACGACGCCATCAATCTTAAAACCCGTATAATAATAGTATTTGATACATCTTTGATTGCTATGTGTCAAGAGATAATAATATTTAGAGAACAATGTTTTACGAGATAGCCTCTATCAGCAAAAGAAGCACAGTAATAGTGATATTCATTGGTTAAACGGAGGATCGGTCTACTAGACCAAATGAACATAGATTTTGATTTGTAAGTTGGGGTAGCCGGAGCCCACTAACTGTCCACGGTTTATTGATTTCTCTTAAGGCCGGTGGCATAGCCGGTTTCAGGGTCGGCGATCAGGCTTTTCAGGTGTTCATCATCGTTTAGTGCGATAAATTCCTGATGATTGGCGGTTCCCATGATTTTTTCTTTGAGATAGGTCTGATAGCTCTCTTCATCCTCTGCCGCCAGGCGATAATTGTTCAGGTAGCGGGGGTCATAATCGTAGTGTTTGTAACAGGCGGTCGGGTAGGCTCCCCAGGCGATTGGCACTACGGCATCAACATGGATGAATGGAATCTGGTTGCGATCCGGTTCCTGTTTGAGAAAATTTTCCTCGACCAGCTCTTCGCAGGTGATAATCAGGTGGCGGGCGGCTTTGGCCTGTTCAACATCAGCAAAGGTCAGGCCCTGAATTCGGGCATTGCCGCGTCGGTCAGCCTGTTGAACATGGATGATCGTAACCTCGGGGTTGATGGCTGGTACCAGAACCAGTTTTGGTGAATCACACCAGTCGCCGAAAGGGTTGTCGATGGTTACCAGTTTCTGATCAGGCAGGCTCTCGTCATTTTTTCGCAGATCTTTAGCAAAACCCCAATGTTTGATTATGTCAGTGCCTAGTCCCGAGCGCGTCGGCAGGAAGGGCAGTCCCATGGCTCCGGCCATAAAACGCAACGTCATCTGGTAGTTTGAATAATCTTCAACTTTGAGCTCGCCTTTTTCTACGGCCCGGCGAAAACGGACACAAGTCGGCGCAAAACGACCGTTTCCGGCATAGGCAATCTCAAGCCGGGAGACACAGCCAGCCCCAACTAACTCATCGATTCCCTGTCCGTTGGAGTGTGCATAAAGATGCAGTCCTCTCTTTTTTTGCCGGATTATTTCATAGATGGCCGCCATCGGGTTACGGTTAATCGTAAAACCGCCGATACTTAAATGACAATTATCTTTTACCAATAAAGTGATAGCGGCAGCTAAGGTTGTGACTTTGTTTTGTGATGATTTCATGTCCTCTTATATTTATCCCAGAAGCTTACGGACTAAGTCGGCTAATTCTTCTGCATACTTTTTGATCTCGTCGTAATTTTCTCCTTCCAGCATGATGCGAAGTTTGTTTTCCGTGCCTGAATAACGGATCAGCAGGCGTCCTCGACCTTGCAGGTTTCTTTCGACTTCGGCAATTTGGCGGCTTAAGGCTGGAACCTCGGTGACTAATGTTTTCTTTTTGACCGGGACGTTGATTAGGATCTGTGGGAAAATCTCCATGACCGAAGCGAGATCGGCTAGAGATTTCTTCTCTTCAACTATGACGGACAGAACTTGTAAGGCCGAAAGAATACCGTCACCGGTGGTGTTGTGATCCATGAAGATCAAATGACCTGATTGCTCACCGCCGAAGTTATAACCTTTAGCGCGCATCTCCTCAACCACATAGCGATCACCAACTTGGGTGCGAATCAGGTTTATATCAGCCTCTTTCAATACTTTTTCCAGTCCCATATTACTCATCACCGTAGCAACGACGGTACTTTTTTTAAGTATTTTTTGGCGCTGCATGTGGAGGGCGCAGATCGCCATAACCTGATCGCCATCGATAACTTTACCGGTGGCATCGACGAAGATGACCCGGTCGGCATCTCCATCAAAAGCGATGCCGATATGGGCTTGTTCTTCGATGACTTTCTGCTGCAATTTTTCAGGGTAGAGGGAGCCGCAACCGAGATTGATGTTTTTGCCGTCCGGGTCAATACCGATTGTAATGACTTCGGCACCAAGCTCGTTAAAAACCGCTGGAGCGATCTTGTAGGCGGCACCATTACCGCAATCGATTACCAGTTTCATGCCTTCCAGCGTGAGGTGGTCAGGGAAGGTGTTTTTGAGAAAAACAATATAACGACCGTTGGCATCATCAATGCGAAAGGCTTTACCGATGTCATCAGCAGTTGGGCGCAATTGGTCAATTGTTTGATTAAAGATTAAATCTTCAATCCGGGACTCTTCACTGTCAGGGAGTTTGAAACCATCTCGGGAAAAGATTTTAATGCCATTATCTTGAAAAGGATTGTGTGAAGCGGAGATAACCATTCCGGCATCGGCTCGCATGCTGCGGGTGATAAAGGCGATGCCCGGGGTTGGCATCGGCCCGATCAGGAGAACATCTACCCCCATTGAACAGATCCCGGAAACTAACGCACTCTCCAGCATGTAGCCGGAAATTCTAGTGTCTTTGCCGATGACTATCTTGTGTCGGTGATCCTTGTGTTTGCAGATATAAGCCGTCGCCCGGCCGATCTGAAGGGCGATTTCAGCGGTTATCGGGTCGATATTAGCCGTTCCCCGGACGCCATCGGTACCAAAGAGCTTCTGCATAGTAGTTATTTTCCTTTTTGAAATTGGGTTCAGGGGTCGGTTTTCTTGAAGACGATTTCGACTTCAGTCGGATCAATGGTCAAGAGCTTCACTTTTTCCGGCAGGTTAACCTGAATGGGGAAAGTGTAATAACCATCTCCCTTTTTGTTCAGCAAGGGGGCTAGGTCAACGCTGATTCGGGCCTGTTTACGGATATCATCGACTTGCATTAGAAGCGGACATTCAACGACAAGATCGACAAAGTAGTTGCTGATACCGATTCTGCCGATCTCTTTATTGCGGTTTTGAAAATCTACTCTGATCCCTTTTATGACTCTTTGAGCCTGGGTTTCGCCGATTTCGATGGTGGCCGAGATTTTGAGTTTAGGGTCAAGAGCCTTAAGTTCACCCGGCGTGAGCATCAAGCTGAGCTTGACTTTTGTATTCTGCCGCATCTGGCTGATATCAATTGGTTCAGAGAAGACAATATCATGTTCCTTGAGATACTCTTCGGAAGCTCTGAATTGGGCTGTAGTCGGGGTTATTTTTATCTCTCTGATTTGAAACCCTCTTGGGGGTGTCCCGATAGTTTTTATCTCAATCGGCAGGGTGGTTTTGACGAATCGATCGAGGTAAATTATCAGGGTGTCGGGGTCGAGATTAACGACATCAACTCCCAAAGGAAGATCGCTAAAGGTCTCCTGTGCCAGTTGAATTACATTTTTACCGCTCACGGCTTTAGCCAGATTAATGCTTAAGGAAGGCGGTTTGACGGTCAGAGGGCGGAGCAGGGTTTTGGTGCCCTTGACCCTGATGTGAATATTGGTAGGTACCTTGGTGATGATATTCATGTCGGTCGGAATTGAGGTAAATTCAACCGGGACACTTAAAGCCAACTCAGTTTTGCTCTTACCGGAAACAAAAAACCAGAGAAATGCCGCCAGGATGATTGACAGAATTTTAAGGGTCAGGTTTTCAAAAAAAAGTGATCTTATTTTGGTCATGGCGGTCGGTTTTTAACTACGAAAAATACGTTGTAGTGAGGTAAAAAAGCCCGATTTTTTTCGGTTCGGAGAAAAAATATTATTAAGGACTCGGCTTAAGGATTCAGGGTTCTGCTCTTTAGTTATTTTGCCGCCGATCGAAAGTGATATTCTGCCGGTCTCTTCAGAGACAACCACGACAACAGCATCGGTGTCTTCGGAAATCCCCATCGCCGCCCGGTGCCTGGTGCCGTACATATTTTCGATCAAGGGGTCAACGGCCAAAGGGAGAAAGCAACCGGCGGCGACAATCTTTCCTTTATCAATAATCACCGCCCCATCATGAATTGGTGATGCCGGATTGAAAATGCTGAGCAAGAGAGCGTCACTAACTGTGGCATTAATTTCGACGCCGCCTTCAACGATAACGGGAATCTTGTTTTCACGAGTAAAGACAATTAATGCACCAATCCTTCTTAAAGACATTGTTGCGCAGGCTTTGATGATTTTGTCAAGAGAGTTGAGCTCTTCTGCCGGG
The DNA here is from genome assembly GCA_021163445.1 of Candidatus Tharpella aukensis. Taxonomy (GTDB): domain Bacteria; phylum Desulfobacterota; class Anaeroferrophillalia; order Anaeroferrophillales; family Tharpellaceae; genus Tharpella; species Tharpella aukensis. Next base: position 10,822 of record JAGGWR010000093.1, on the reverse strand, counting down.
TTGATGGTGAATGAGGTCTTGCCGAATTTAGCCAAAGCCCGGCGGAACTCATTTTGAAACAAAACGATGACAATCAGGACAATTGAACTCAAAAAACCGTTGAGGAGCCAGTGCAGGGTATAGAAACCGAGGAGCAATGAGAGCTGGTAGATGATAAAAATTAGAAAAAGGCCCAGAAGAATTTGAAAAGCCCGGGTTCCACGAATAATCAGCAACACTTGATATATGAGGATGGCCACGATAATAATATCGATAAAGTCAAGCCAACGACTGTTAAGCAGAGTTTCAAAAAATTCGGTCATGGTGTCTAATTGGATAAAATGTCAACGTTGAATGTGGTTGTAAAAAATCAAAATCGAGAGGGCAAAGTAAAATGTTCAGATACGAGGCACGCGAAGCCTGAGGAACGAGGCGTACATAAAGTACGTCGTAGTGACGAAGGTTTCGCGGAACGAAGTAGATAGACGTTTTACTTTGTCATCTCTGAATGTGGTTGATGGCGTCAATTACGGTGACCGCCTGTTTGGTGGCGGCAACATCATGGACGCGGGCAATATTGGCCCCTTTAGTTAAAGCCTGGGCGACTGTGGCCAGTGAAGCGGAGAGGCGCTGGTCGACCGGGTCACCGGTTAGTTTGCTGATAAATGATTTGCGCGAGGTGCCGATCAGTAACGGTAAGTTAAATCCGGTAAAATCATTAAGGTGTTTTAAGAGTAAAAGATTATGTTCCAGGGTTTTGCCGAAGCCGATACCGGGATCTAGTATAAGTTTTTCTCTTTTGACACCGGCATCAGATGCCAGCTTGATACTTTTTTCAAAATAGTGGCATATTTCGGCAAAAAGATCACTGTACACCGGGTCTGTCTGCATCGCATTCGGGGTTCCTTGAATGTGCATGAGACAGGTGTAGGCATCTGTTGCGGCTGCCACTTCGGCCATTTTCGGGTCAAAATTGAAAGCGCTGATATCGTTGATAATGTCAGCCCCGACGTTAAGGGCGGCAGCCGCTACCCGGCTCTTGTAGGTGTCAATTGAAATTGGGAGTTGGGGGAAATCACGACGCAGAGTTTCAATTACCGGTAGTACCCGATTAAGTTCTTCCTCTTCATTGACTTGGGCTGCTCCGGGCCTGGTCGATTCCCCGCCGATATCAAGAATGTCAGCTCCCTCCTCAACCAGCTTCCGGGCTTGGTTGAGGGCATTTTCCAGGCTTAAAAAGCGATTACCATCGGAAAAAGAGTCCGGGGTGACATTAAGAATCCCCATAATCAGTGAGCGTTGTTTTAGATCGATATCTAGGCCCCGGCATTTAAAGGGGAGCCCGGTACTTTTTTCCTGGAGTTGGAGGGATGTCTGGATTTTGTCAGCCATCGAAGCCAGAGAGAAGGGCTGGGCGCGAAGTTTTTGGCAGAATTTACGAAACTGTTTCCGGGTCGCACTCAAGATAGCATCACTGTCGTTGGCACTGCAGTTGATGACCCCGCGAGTGACAGCGGCTTCGCCGCCGACGGAAAGCATCTCCTGTTTAATGATATTGGCCGCAGCCGGCGGGAGTGGCCCCACCCTGAAGTTGTAGTGAACCATCTTGTTCTTCATCAGGCTGACACCGTGGATATCAGTGCCAATTTGTTGCATCAAAGCCGCAGCATCATCAGCTTTTTGGATATCCAGAAGTCGAACATGGTAATTGCGCATGGTTTGGAACCTTGTGTAATTAGTGCGCGACCGAAAACCGCCAATTTCCTCGATTGCGGCGTTAGGCTCAGATTTTAATCCTCGGAATACTCAATGTATGCCTGTGGTTAAAATCTGAGCCTGCCTCGCACTCAAGAAAATTGTCAGGTTTTCGGTCAGGCACTAAATATAAGCGTCAGCTATGGGAACCAGCATTTTTAGCGTAATTGGTTATCTTTCTTAATAAACGGTCAAATATCCACAATTTTCTTAGGCGTAAAAAAAACTTTACCCCCTTTTTTTCATCAGGGCTGGCAAACTGAGGCTGAAACTTGACTTTCAGGCGGAGAATTGAATAACGGTCGATTTTGGCCAGCAGGCGGATCAGGGGGCGAAAGAGAGAGTTCGGCGGTAGGTATAACGAAGCATTGAAGTCGATGATCGCCGGGTCGCCATTTTGATCAACCATGATGTTGCTTTTGTGACCGAGGTCGAGATGGAGTACACCTCTTGTGTGAAGTTCATCGGTAATATTCAGGAGTTGGTCAAAAAAATCCTCTGCAAGGAGATGGCTGCGTTTTTTTATCTCATCACCTTCGATGCAGCTGATGAGCAGGCAGTTGTAGTCTTCCAGGCCAATAACTTGGGGGATCTTGGCGACACCTGCAAGCTTGTTTAAAAGGAACTTTTCATATCCGATGTTGAGCGGTCCCCAGAGATATCGAACCATCCAGGCTTTGCCCCGAAAATCCTTAGCGACAAGGAATTGCTCTTTGTCTTCAACAATCAGAATGTCTGGTTTCAGGGCTTTTTCCGCTGAAATTTTTTTGACAATATCCCACTCTTTTCCGAGAAAGTGGACTTTCGTTTTTTCCGTCTGGTCGTAACTTTCTTTTTGCACTTATAATATCATCACTTTCAGGTTGTTAAAACTTTAAAATACCACAGTTTAATTTATGGTTATCTGTGGTTAAAAAAGCGGAACCACAAATGGACACAAATTAACACAAATAGAGGTGACCTCAATGGTTCCGGCTTTTTCGGGTTAAGGTTACGCTTCTTGGTCTCCACTTTTTACGGAACCATCATCGTCGGATTTCTTATCTTCAGGTGTGAAGTCGATGAGTTCGTCAACTTCAATGCCATTGAGAGTCTCTTTCTCAAGTAGCGCCAAGGCTACGTTTTTAAGTGACTTACGGTTATCGCCTACCAGTTTCATGGCTTCAGAGTAAGCATCATTGACGATCTCCTTAATCTCATCATCAATTTCGACGGCCGTTTTTTCACTGAACTCACGGTTTTGCGCCATCTCCCGGCCGAGGAATATATGTTCCTCTTTTTTGCCGAAGCTTACCGGCCCCATACGTCCCATACCCCATTCACAAACCATCTTGCGGGCCATCTCGGTGGCTCGTTCAATGTCGTTGCCAGCCCCGGTTGTGATGTGGTTTAAAGCGAGTTCTTCCGCAACTCGACCACCCATCAGAACAATTATGTTGTTGATTAAATAATCCTTGTTGTAGGTGTGACGTTCATCGATTGGCAGTTGCTGGGTCAGGCCCAGAGCCCGACCCCGAGGAATAATGGTTACTTTGTGGATCGGGTCGGTTCCCGGCAAAAGTCGAGCCACTAAAGCGTGACCGGCCTCGTGATAAGCGGTGTTTTTCTTCTCTTCAGGGCTGATCACCAAACTTCGCCTTTCAGCTCCCATCATGACTTTATCTTTGGCTTCTTCAAGGTCGATCATCTCAACCTCTTTTTTGTCGGTTCGGGCGGCCAGGAGACTGGCTTCGTTGATCAAGTTGGCAAGATCAGCTCCGGTAAAGCCAGGGGTTCCGCGGGAGACGACCATGAGGTCGACATCTTCGGCCAGCGGTACTTTGCGGGCATGGACTTTAAGAATTCCTTCGCGCCCTTTGACATCGGGATTAGGTACGATCACCTGACGGTCAAAACGTCCCGGTCTGAGCAGGGCCGGATCAAGGACATCGGGCCGGTTAGTGGCGGCCAACAGGATTACTCCGTCGTTGGATTCAAAACCATCCATCTCGACCAAGAGCTGGTTTAGGGTCTGTTCTCTCTCGTCATGTCCTCCCCCTAAGCCGGCGCCGCGGTGGCGGCCAACAGCATCAATTTCATCAATAAAAATCAGGCAGGGAGCATTTTTTTTGCCTTGAATGAAAAGATCGCGGACGCGAGAAGCTCCGACGCCGACAAACATTTCGACAAAATCCGAGCCACTGATGCTGAAAAAAGGTACATCGGCTTCGCCGGCTATCGCTTTAGCAAGCAGAGTTTTCCCGGTACCCGGAGCCCCAACGAGCAAAACCCCTTTAGGGATTTTGCCGCCTAAACGGGTGAATTTTTTAGGTTCCTTTAAAAAATTAATAATCTCTTCGAGTTCAACCTTGGCCTCTTCAATCCCGGATACATCTTTAAAGGTGACTTTTTTCTGGTCTTCAGTAAGGAGTTTTGCCCGGCTTTTGCCAAATGACATAGCTTTGCCGCCGCCGCCCTGCATCTGGCGCATGAAAAAGACCCAGACCCCAATCAAGAGCAGCATTGGAAACCAGGAGATCAGGATCGATTGCCATAAAGGAGACTGATCTTCAGGTTTGGCCGTGATGCGAATGCCTTTATCGCGCAGCATTTTTACTAAAGAAGGGTCATCCGGTGTATACGTTTTAAATGCCGTAGAACCGTAGGTGCCGGAGATGTTTTGCCCCTGTATAGTGACTTCACTAATCTGGCCGGAATCGATCAGTTCGATGAATTCACTAAAGCCGATTTCATGTTTTGCGACTCCGCCGGGGTTGTTGAAAACATTAAAAACCATGATCATAATAAGGCAGATCACCAGCCAGAGGGCCAGGTTTTTATAGAAAGGTTTCATGTCCTGATTTTTTTTCATTGCTGACATAAATCTCTTTAATCCATTGTTTAAATTAGAGGTTTTGGAGCTTATAAAAAACCACCCGATTAATGGGCGGGCGGCTTAAAAAGTAACCATCACCTATTACATGAGTGATGGTCGATTGGCAAGTAAAAACTCTTGATTTTATGATCTTTGCAAATGTTGAAAAAAGTTGTAAAACTTGCAAAAATGTAAAAAACATATTAAATGACTAAGTCTAGGACAGGCTTCTAGCCGGGATTGTCATTTTTAGTTAATGCAGAAATATGGAAAATATTAGATGAAAAGTTGTGTGGTGATTGTTGGTCGACCCAATGTTGGAAAATCGACCCTGTTTAATCGTCTTTTAAAGGCGCGGCGAGCGATTGTTGCCGATACGCCCGGTGTCACTCGTGATCGTCTTTTTGCCGAGCTCCAGGTCGAAGAGAAGGAGTGTCTGCTGGTTGATACCGGGGGGTTGGTTTTTGCGGGTGAGGATGCGCTGCAAAAAGATGTTGGAATCCAGACCCGGGCGGCGGTAGATGAGGCGGACATTATTATTTTTCTGCTTGATGGGCAGAGCGGGGTCAGTGCTGAAGATGGTGAGCTTGCCCGCTATCTACGCCGTAGTGGAAAACCGATTTTGTGGGTTATAAATAAATGTGAGTCACCTCGGGTTCGGCTCGACAGTGTCGATTTTTATGCATTGGGAATGGATCAGCTTTACCAGGTCTCGGCAGAGCATGGTGAGGGGATTGGCACTTTGAAAGAGGCTTTGGCCGAACTTTTGCCGCCGGTCGAAGAAGAGCCCGAAAATGATAGTGAAAATAAAGATGAGTTGATCCGAGTTTCGGTGGTGGGTAAGCCGAATGTTGGAAAATCATCGTTGCTTAATTTTCTTGTTGGTAGTGATCGTTTGACGACTAGTGAGCGTCCTGGAACCACGATTGATGCCGTTCAGGTGGCTCTGGTTCATGATCAACAAAAGTATCTTTTTCTCGATACCGCCGGTCTCCGGCGCCGGGCCCGGGTTCATGAAAGGGTTGAAAGTCTCAGTAATGTGGCAACTCTACGGGCCATAGATTTTGCCAACATCGTGATATTGATGATTGATGCAGTCTCCGGAGTTACCGATCAGGATCTGCAAATTTCCGCTTTGGCTCATGAAAAAGGTAAAGCGGTTGTCTATGTGCTTAACAAAATTGATCTTTTGTCTGTTGGCAAAAAAAAGATATTGGCTGAATTAAAGGATGATCTGGCAGAGCGCTTGTTTGGTATTCACCGGCCTGTGATGGTGGAATTGTCAGTCAAAAGCGGGCAGGGGATGAAAAGAATTTTTCCGACTCTCAAAGCTTTACATGAGGTTTACAGTCGGCGAATTGGAACCGGAGAGTTAAATCGCTGGCTTTCCGACGTTGTCACGGCTCATCAGCACCCTTTGATTTACCGGCATCCATTGAAATTCTATTTTGCGACTCAGGTGCGTAGCGCACCTCCAACTTTTGTTATCTTTGCTAATATAATCAAAGGAATTAAGCCGTCTTATATTAGATATTTGGAGAACAGAATAATTGAACATTTTGGTTTTTACGGGGTTCCGGTAAAGCTTTTGTTCAGAAAACGTGAAGGTCGGGGAAGAAAGAGTTGAAAAAAAATCTATTTTTGGGCAGACTTCTATAAAAATTGCTTGACATTATCAATTAGATATTGCTAATAAAATAAGCTGGTTAAGAAGTTCGATTAAGTCATGTGAAAGTTGGCGTCGTTCTCTAAGGTAGTTTAAATTATCTGTTTGAACCCGGTAGTACTATACGGGCTTTAAGGTTATGTTATGAATAAATCTGAGTTGATTGAAGAATTAGAGAATCGTTCCGACTTAAATCTTAAGGTTTCTGAAACAATTGTCAATTTGATTGTTGATAATATGAAGAAAGCCTTGTTTGATGAAGATCGAATTGAGTTGCGGGGGTTTGGCAGTTTTCATATTGAATATTATAAAGCTTATACCGGCCGTAATCCTAAAACCGGAGAACTGATTCAAGTCAGTGAGAAACGGTTACCATTTTTTAAAGTTGGCAAGGACCTTAAAGAGCGGATCAACCAAAATGGATCAAAATAATAACTTCTCGAATTTAAGCAAGAATTTTATTTCTCCTTATTTGACCAGGGTCAGGTCGGTATTGCGTGAACCTTCCAATCTGCCAAATCTTTTGACCTGTAGTCGCATCCTTGTTGTTCCCCTGATTATAGTTCTACTCTATTTTGATGGTCGCTGGATAAATCTGTTGACGGCACTGTTAGTGGTTGTGGCTGCAATTACGGACGGACTTGATGGCTACCTGGCTAGAAAATATAATTGTGAGTCGACTCTTGGTAAACTGCTTGATCCTCTGGCGGATAAGATTCTATTGTTGTCGACTTTGGTGATGTTAGTTCATTTGCAACGCGCTCCGGCATGGATAGTCTGCTTGATTCTTTGTCGGGAGACGGCAATTACCGGCTTGCGGGCGATTGCGGCTGAGAAGGGAGTAGTTATTGCCGCCAGTGCTATGGCGAAATATAAGACAATTTTTCAGATTGTGGCAGTTGTCTCCTTGATTATTCATTATCCTTTTTTAGGTGCGGACGCTCATTCAGTGGGTATATTTTTCCTCTGGATAGCATTTCTCTATACGATGTGGACGGGTTATGCCTATTTAAAAGAGAGCTTTAATTTGTTAATGTCGGAATAATCAGTTTGCTTTTTTTATCGTTAGAGTTGCTTGTTTGACAAAAAGGTTTCGGTTTTTTCCGAGACCTTTTTTTGTTTTTGGAGGCGTAAAAATGACTAAAATCGAGATGTTTACCGGAAAAGGCGGTGTCGGGAAGACGACAATGTCGGTTGCGACCGCTTTGCAATATGCACAATCCGGCAAAACTTTGTTGATTTCGACTGACCCTTCCGGTTCTCTGTCGGAGATTTTCTCTCAATCACTCGACCAACGAGTAACGGAAGTTGCAGTTAACCTTGATGCCGTGGAGTTGACGCGGGAATTGGTTTTAGATTTATGGCGGAAGAAGTTTGCCGATGAAATTTATGCGGTGTTGTCATCTTTTCTGCCGGTCGGGCGTGAGATTATCGACTATATTGAGGGGGCTCCCGGGATTGAGGAAGAGTTCATGCTCGACTATCTATTGACGATGGCTCAATCCGGTACTTACGAGACGATTGTTTGGGATACGGCGCCGACGGTGACCACTCTCAATCTGCTCTTTATTCAGCAGCTATTTTACACCCACCTGACCCAGGCTCAGAAGGTTTATATGAAGGTGAAAACTGTTTTCAACAAGGTTGATCCGTTGGCTCTGATCAATAAATGGAAACATTTAACCGCCCAAATTATCGAACTTTTGCAAACTGACACAACCGCTTGGGTGGTTGCCAATCCGGAGAGGTTGCCGGTTGAACAGGCGCTTAATATTTCAGACTCTTTGACCAAATTCGGTATTGACGTTAATGGTTTTATTTTGAACAAGATGCTGCCGTTAGAACTTTGTAAAGACCACCCCTTTTGGCAGGCAAAGTTTCAGGCACAACAGCGGTGGCGAAAAAGAATGTTTCAGGCGGCTGACGGCCGGATTGTGAAAGAGATTCCGGAACTGACTGGCGAGATGAAGGTTGACGGTTTCTTGAGTGAAGTTTCAGAACTTTTGCGCAAAGTCTGAGGTGATATCTAGGAGGCTGTCCGAGAATAGGATTTTTTTCTCAGATCAAGGCATTTTTTGACAATAAGCACAGGCATACACCTGGTATTCCGAGCATTATTTTCAAAAAATAACGACCGAAGGAAGTGCTGGCAGTGCGCCGAGCTGGGGAAAAAAGACATTCTCGGACAGCCTCCTAGCGACCCATCTTAGAGGTGGGAGTCGATCGCTTCTCTGGTTTTTTCCATTACTTTGTTTACCTCTCCCAATATCTCTCTGGGACTAATCTCTTCATTAAACTCAGGCGACTCAATAGCCGGGCTGAAGGTCAAGGTTATGGTGCCTGGTTTGATCGCGATTTTTCCTTTAGGTTGCAGGTTACCGCTGTTGCTGATGGTTAACGGCAGGATTGGCAGGCCCAGCTGAGAAGCCAGCATGAAGCCCCCCTTTTTAAATTTTCCTAAGCGGATAGATGCCGGGCCGCGGGTTCCTTCAGCGAAAAGAACAATTGAGGTCTCGCGGCTTTTCAAAATTTTGCCTTGGGCTTGAAGTCGTAAGATCGCTTCTTTACGGTTGCCCCGATCAATAATTATCGACCCGCTGCGTTGTAGAGCCGTACCGAAGATTGGAATTTTGGTCAGTTCACGTTTGGCAACGAAAAGACAGTAGAGAGCCCGGCAACTGAAAATTGTGTAGATATCAAGAAAACTCTTATGGTTGGCGATAACCATGTAGGTTTGATGGGGGTCGATATTCTCCAGGCCCTGGTAGATAACTTTGACCCCATTCAGGCGCAAATTTATCCAGCCCCAGCAACTCCCGCCAAATTCGACACCGCGTCGTGACCATGGGGTGAAGGTTGCAAGACAACAGAATATTGCCCAGAAACAGGTGTTAGGGACAACCACTATAATAGTGCGGATGGCGTTGATTAAATTGGCGATAAAACTGAACATCAAGTTGATTCCTTTGGTTTTTATGGATAAGGCACAAAGTATTTTGTGCAAAACCTAACCCGGCTAAGCCGAAACTAAAAAGGTTGCTTTTATTTGTGTTGATTTGTGTCCATTTGTGGTTCCGCTTTTTTAACCACAGATAAACACAAATCAACACAAATTTTGCTGTGGTAAATTTAAAGTTTTGACCATTTTATGTGAAAGTTAATTAGTAGGTGTTTAAGTAGTGATAATGTTTGCAATTGTCAACAACTCTCCATTTTCAGGCGGGAATTTTTAATCAGTAACTTTATGTCTGTGACTGTGACTGAGGCGGATCCGGCGGGGGGCGGCCAGCCAGAAACAGAGGCAGGATAACCAGAGGGCAATAATGTCAAAAACAAAAGCTGTGAGATATGAGCCGGTCTGATCAAAAATGAGGCCGGAAATCCAGGCTCCTGCGGCTCCGCCAAAACCTAGATTTAACGAAAGCAGGCCGAAAATACGGCCAAAATGACGTCCTTGAAAAATATCTGCGGCAATTGAGGGGTAGAGGGGGGCTGCTGCACCATAACCGAAGCCGAATCCGGCGGCAAAAATCCAGGGTAGTAGTTGTTGCGGCAGTTGAGGTAGCAACTGCATGCTGGCGAGGGCCAGAACTCCCAGGGTTGCGGCGGCCATGCCCACTGTATTTGCGGTTTCGCGGTTCCAGCGATCGCCGAAAAAACCTAAGGTTATTTTGCCGACTGAACCGCAGATTCCTAAAAATCCGAAAGTTAAAGCCGCCATTGGGGCCGTCATGCCGCCATCAACTAAACCGGCAACAGCATGTAAAAGAACCCCTTGAATTGCAAAAGGGCCGAGGAAAAAGGCAGCAGCCAGATACCAGAAACGCTTGGTTCTCAAAGCTTTGCCGCTGGTCCACTCAATGGCGGCCCATTTTGGGTTGATTATGATGGAACCATCTTCGATTTCTGTTTTGACGGGGTGGGGTTGATTTGCCGGCCGGATTGCGCCATCGGGTCGCAGACCGAGTTGTTGGGGATCGCGACGTTGGAAAAAGAGATTGATCGGAATGATAAAAAGCACTATGATAGCCAGTATTTGGTAGGCGTAGCGCCAGTTGTAGTTGCTGATGAGATGTTGCATGGTTGGGGGCACCGTCAGCATGCCGACTCCGACTCCGGCCATAGCTAAACCTAATGCCAGCCCCCGCCGCCGGACAAACCAACGCGGGAGGAAGGTCGCATGGGGGACAAAGCCGATGAGACTGACGCCGATGGCTGCAAGGATTCCGTAAACCAGATAAAAATCGAAAATATCGTGCGCTTTTGTGAGCAGAGTCAGGGATGCAGCGAGCCACAGAGCTCCGGCCGGAATCACCAAACGGGGGCCGAAACGATCAATTAGCCAGCCGGTCAGGAAAGCACAGAGATAGTGTGAGATCGTAAAGAGGGAAAAAACTCCGGCCGTGGTTGCCCGTGACCAGGCAAAATCATTTATGATGGCAATATAAAAAACAGAGAATGAGTACCAGACCCCAAATGCCACCCCGAGCGTGACAAAAGATGTGGCAACGATAATCCAACCGTAATAGAAGGGTGGTTTTTTTTGTGTACGCAATAGATTCTCAAAT
>JAGGWR010000298.1 GCA_021163445.1 Candidatus Tharpella aukensis | reverse complement strand
TTAAAGCGGCGGAAAAGATCCCGGCCGGTGTCGCCCTGACGATTACGGAACTGGAACCCGACGATACAGAACTTACCTCGCTGTTAAAAGCCCGACTTAAACAAAACTCGGAACTCTACGGCATCGCTGCCAACTTCGCCCCCAAAACTGATCTCGACAGCAACAATTTCGAGACTAACGACCAGAAACCAAGTCTCTACTCCCGTTACTACGTCCGCTCTTACAAACGCATTAAAGAGAGACCACTTGAATATGATTACCGATTCCACGACTGGTATCAAATCCCCAAAGTCCTAGAACAAGCTGTCTGGAGTGAACCCTATTTTGGAATAAGCGGGGGCACCGTCATGACCAGCTATTCGTACCCCTTTTACCGGAAAAAATCCGGCCACAAAAAGTTTGGCGGCATCGTCTGCATCGATTTAAGCCTCAACTGGCTGCGCAATGTCGTCTCCTCTTTGAAAATCGGCGAAACCGGCTACGCTTTTCTCATCACTCGTAACGGCACATTTGTCACCCACCCCGACCTTGATCTGGTTATGAACGAATCCATTTTCAGTATTGCCGAGGCCCATAACAATCCGCGAATACGGGAGATCGGCCGCCGCATGATTGCCGGTGAAAAAGGTTTTACGGCTTTCACCAGCCTGAGCAACAGCAAAAAATACTGGATGGTCTACACCCCGCTACCGGCCAACGGCTGGTCTCTTGGCGTACTTTTCCCGCAAAACGAACTAATGTCTGACATTCAGGCCCTGACCAAAATCATGCTCACTTTAGGAATCGGTGGTTTTTTCCTGATCATGCTGATCATTCTTCTGATCTCGAAAAAAATCACCAAGCCCCTGTCGGCTTTAGCCAAAAGTGCCAACCAGATCGCATCCGGCGACCTGGAAACCATCATCCCGACCCCCAAAACCCTGGAAAGTAATGACGAAGTTGACCGTTTGGCCCTCTCTTTTGCCGAGATGCAGCGCTCTCTCAAAGAGTATATCAAAAACCTGACTGAAACCACCGCCGCCAAAGAGCGGATCGAAAGTGAACTCAATATCGCCAGCGAAATCCAGATGGGAATTTTGCCGAAAATTTTCCCGCCTCCTTTTCCGACCCGGTCGGAATTTGACCTCTACGCCACTATGCGCCCGGCCCGCGAAGTCGGCGGCGACCTCTACGATTTCTTCATGCTTGACGATCAACATCTCTGTTTTACGGTCGGCGACGTCTCCGGTAAAGGGGTTCCGGCAGCCCTCTTCATGGCAATCACCCAAACCTTAATTAAAACTCAAGCCAAAGCCCAATCTCACCGCTCCAGCGCGGTCACGCTGGAACAGGTCAATAACGATCTCTCCAGAGACAACCCGTCAATGATGTTCGTCACCCTTTTCTTGGGAATTTTCAATATCGTCACCGGTGAACTGGAGTATTGTAACGGCGGTCACAACCCACCCTACCTGCTCGCCCCGAATCAGACCGAAACCGTTCAACCTTTAGCCACAACCGACGGCATCGCTTTAGGCGTTATGGATGATTTCTCTTTCTCAACCAAACACATAACCCTGGCACCGGGAGAAGCTCTCTTCGTCTTCACCGACGGGGTTACCGAAGCCATGAACAATCTCGACGAACTTTTCACCGAACCCCGCCTTGAAGAGCACCTGGCCCACCTCACTAAAGAACCGGTAACCCAAATCGCCGATCAGATCATGCTAGAGATCGACAACTTCTCCAGCGGCATCCCCCAAACCGACGACATCACCATGTTGGTGCTCCGTTATAACGGAAACAGAGGAAAACAATAAAGCTATGATCAACCAACCACAAAGACAAGCCCGCCTCACCATTAAAGATGATCTGGCCTTTCTACCAACGGTTCAGACTTTTGTCGAAAAAACCGCCTTAGCCTTCGGCCTCGGCCAGACTGAAGCCCTGGCCCTGACCCTGGCCGGCGAGGAGATTTTCAACTACCTTTGCACTCAGGTAAAACCGGAGGCAGAGATTGAAATCAGCTGTTATAATGGCGGTTACTATGCCGCCCTTGAATTCATCCTGCCGATCCGAAACCTTGCTATGCGAACTTTCAACCTGACCGCAACCATCAATATTGATGATGAAAACAGCCTCGATGAAATGGGCCTGCTCTTAGCCTCGCGGATGGTCGATCATTTGCAAATCGGCCAAAACGACAACGGCCGTCTGCAACTATTACTGCGCAAGGAAAAAAGCTATCCCAAAACCACCGCAACCAATCGAGCCCCTTCCAAGCCAGCAACAAAAAACTTCTCGATCATCACGCCCGAAGCCGAAGAGCTCAAATTTTTCATTTCAGAAAGCCACCACTACACATCGCCGGAACTACTGCCCCAGGAGTTTTCCTATCCCGGCAAAATCGTCGACATGGTTAAGGCTGGTGACTACCAAGCCGCCATCGTTCGCGATAGCACCGGTCGCATCGGCGGCGGTATCATCTGGTACTGGAGCTCAACAAAAATGGTGGAGTGTTACGGCCCCTTCATTTTGGCCGACGATACGACCCCCTCTATCTCTCCTGAGCTGCGCCAAACTATGGCCGAAGCCCTGCTTGAATATTGTCTTAATGCAATTGCCAGAAGCCCGGCGGTCGGCCTGCTCAATCGCTCGCCAAGCCCCGACCTACCCCAACACCACTTTGAAACACTGGGCACTGTTCTTGAGTATCACAACACCAGCCTGCCGACCGAGAGACCCTCCCTCTTTCGCCAAATGCAGGAAGATCCGGGCGCGGTCACCTGGACAGATCCCAATTTCGAACCCTTTTTACGAAGCGAATATCAGCGCCTGACCCTGCCGCGCGAAATTCGTTTGACCAGCGACAGCGGCGAAAACAGAGCCGATTTTTCGGTCTTAGCCTCCGAATTCGACCGCGCCCGACACAAGGTCACACTGCGCCCCTTGTGGGCAGGCAACGATATGGAGAAGAATATTGCAGATCACTTAACACTCTTCACCAGAGAAGGGCTTGATAATATCTTTTTTATCATTGATCTCGGCCAAAGCTGGCAGGCCGCCTTTGGCCCGGCCCTGCGAGAAAACAGTTTCACCCCGCGCCTGCTGCTGCCCCACGGCGGCAAGGGCGATCTTCTGATCCTGCAGAAAACCGAGCCAAAAAAAACTGAGTCGGTATCATGAGCACAACCGCCATTCCCCTGAAAGATCTGGTGCCGGAATACATCAAACACTTCGAAGCCTATATTCCGAGTAAACCCGATGATGAGTTGAAAAAACTCTACGGCTGCGACCCCCTCTACCGCCTCAACAACAACGAAAATCCGCTCGGCCCGCCACCGGCGGCCGGGGCTGTCCTGGAACATTTTGAAACTCGGAAGGCGGCGATCTATCCCAGCGGCGACGCTTACCATCTACGCCAAGCCCTGGCTGAAAAATTTGACATGAATCCAGATCAGTTTCTGATCGGCAACGGTGCCAACGAGGTGATCGCTTTCGTCATCAAAGCCTTCTGTCAGGAGGGCGACAACATCGTCACCGCCGACAAAACCTTTGCCGTCTACGAATGGATAGCCGAATTTTCCGGTTTCAGCGCCCGCCTGACCCCGTTATCGGATTTCGGTTTCGATGCCGAGGCCATGCTTGAGGCGATCAATGAACGCACCAAGATTCTCTTTATCTGCAACCCCAACAACCCGACCGGAACCTACTGGAACCGGGAGCAACTGATCAACTTTATGGATCAAGTTGATGGTCGCCAGATCGTCGTCATCGACGAAGCCTATTGCGAATTTGTCGAAAACGAGGACTTCCCCGACGCCATGGAACTGCTGCACCAATATCCCAACCTGGTCGTCTTTCGCACCTTCTCCAAAATGTACGCCTTGGCTGGGCTTCGCATCGGCTACCTGGCCGGTTCTCTGGAAGTGGTCGATATCATCCGCCGCACCTGCGTCGTCTACTCGGTCAACACCCTGGCCCAAAGTGCTGCGCTGAAAGCCTTGAACGATGATCAACACATCCAACGTACCCGCGACCACATCAGACAAGAGAAAGCCCGACTCCTGCCGTTACTCGAAAAATTAGGCCTGAAATACCAATCCGGCGAAGGCTGTTTCGTCATGATCCACCTGCCGATGAGCGACACCCTGGCCTATCGCAAACTAATGGCAAAAGGAGTCATGATCCGCAGCATGACCGGCTTTCGCTTCCCCAACTGGATTCGCGTCAGCATCGGTTCAACCAAAGCGATGACCGCCTTTGCCCAAGCCCTCACGGAACTTATTGAACAACAATCTTAAAGAATATCCGCTTGTGGTTACACTTGCATTCGGTCTACATTTAGTCTATACCAAGTAACACTTAACGTAGACCAAGGATTCTATGCAGCCCATCAAGCAATTAACCCAAATTTTAGAAAACCTTGCAGACGAGGAACATTACCTCTTTTCCTTGCGAGATTTGAGCGCCATCATACCGGGACAAAGTTCGACTGCATTTAAGGCCCTGATCGGGCGAGCGAAAAAAAACGGTTTACTCAGACCTGTTTGCCGGGGACTCTACCTTTACGCCAAAGTAAATTATCCGGCGGGTCTGATTTTATACCATGCCGCAGCCCGCTTGCGGGCTCATGAGTTTAATTACATCAGTTTAGAATCTGTTTTGAGCGATGCCGGAGTGATCTCGCAAGTCCCGATGAATTGGGTTACGCTGATGTCTTCCGGGCGCAGTTATATCGTTGACTGCGGAGCTTTTGGTCATATTGAATTTATCCACACGAAAAAGTCTATAAATAGTGTGGTGCCGCAGATAATCTATGATCCGCGCTGCCGCCTGTGGCGGGCATCAGTCGGCCTGGCACTTCGGGACAAGACGCTGTCCCGAAGAAGCACCGATCTTGTCGACTGGGAGGTTGCCCATGAGTTTATTTGACCATCTGGTTTCCTACGCTTTGAAAAACCAAAGGGAATTAGCCCCATTACAAGCAGTGGTAGAAAAAGAACTTCTGCACCATGATATCTTACGTGAAATGAGTACGGCGGGCCTCCTTAGCCACTTGACCTTTATCGGTGGAACATGTT
>JAGGWR010000278.1 GCA_021163445.1 Candidatus Tharpella aukensis | reverse complement strand
GTTTAAGGCTCAGCCAATTCCCGAGTTCATGCAGAAACTACTCGATGATGGTGGTCTCATAGAACACTGGCGTAAACGTTTGGCGTCGTAAAAAGTTCCGATATCCTGCGCGGTTCTGTTTTTCCAGACACTTGACATACTATGTGTATGGTCTCGCGCCTGGAAAAACACAACCGCTTGTCTATCGAAATTTTTACTTAGCCAATCCATGACTGTACAAATTATTAAAACAAAAACAAGCTTTTACTGTACCATATTCTTGGATTTTTGTAACTATTCAGCGTGTTCTGTTTTCGAATTATCTCGGTGCGGGGACATATCTCCAGGCCGGGCTTCAGCCCGTGACGGGCTGAGCTGTGTCCCCTCTCGAAGAGGGCGAAGCAATGTTCGCCGCCATTTGCTGTAACTTTATGATTAAACACGCTGAATAGTTACGGATTTTTTTACGATTTTATCAAATATTAACGAAAAGTAATTAACGGAGAAAAATAGATGAATGAAGCAGGATATTGTGTTGCCGTAGTAGGGGCTACCGGTGCGGTTGGCAATGAGATGATCGCAACCCTTGAAGCGCGGGATTTTCCCGTGGCTCAACTGAAATTACTGGCTTCAGCCAATTCGGTCGGTAAAACCTATGAGTTCAAGGGAGATGAATATGTGGTCGAGGAACTTACCGAAGAATCTTTCGATGGAGTTGATATCGCCCTCTTTTCGGCTGGCGGCTCAATCAGCGAAGCCTTTGCTCCGGCGGCGGTGACCAGTGGTGCTGTGGTCATTGATAACACCAACGCTTTTCGCATGGATGAAGATGTGCCTCTGGTTGTGCCTGAGGTAAATCCCGGCGCGATTGCCGATTTTCGGGCTCGCGGAATTATTGCCAATCCTAACTGTTCGACAATTCAGATGGTGGTGGCTTTAAAGCCGATCTATGATGCCGTCGGCATTCGCCGGGTTGTGGTCTCCACATATCAGGCGGTTTCCGGCAGTGGTAAAAAGGCGATTGATGAGCTTGAAAAACAGGTTTTTTCCCTCTTTAACCAGGAGTCCGAAATGCCGGTTGATGTCTATCCTCACCAGATCGCCTTCAATTGCCTGCCCCATATCGATGTTTTTCTCGATAACGGCTACTCCAAAGAAGAGATGAAGATGGTCCGCGAGACCAAAAAGATCTTTGCTGATGATAGCATCGGTGTCACCGCCACCGCAGTTCGCGTACCGGTTTTTTTCAGCCATTCCGAATCGATTAATATCGAAACCGACGAGAAAATCTCGGTCGAAGAAGTCCGCGAACTCATGGAAAGAGCCCCCGGCATCGAACTTGTCGATGATCTCGCGCAAAATAGTTACCCCCTAGCCATCGATGCCGCCGGTCAGGACGCCACTCTGGTGGGCCGGATTCGCGAAGACGAATCGATCGCTAACGGTATCAACCTCTGGGTTGTCGCCGATAACATTCGCAAAGGCGCCGCCCTCAATGCCGTTCAGATCGCCGAAGTCCTGATTCGCGAATATCTCTAAAATTGGAAATTATTCAGATACCACTTACAAAAATGCCGGGATTGGGGTCATCGCTGGTACAAGGTGCGTCAGCACCCCAGCTTTGACCCCGTTTATGTGGGCGACGCAAAGTTCACACCATTTGCTGTGGCTTTAAGGTAATCAAGCCGGGTTCAGGCTCTTCTTGGCTGATTACGGTTGACTTAACAAGGCAGTTGTGCTTTATAAGCGGGCTGTTTTGATAATGGCAATAAATGGATGCTGGGGATTGCTCTGAAAGAACGTTTTCAGAGCTTTTTCATTAGATTTTGCTGGTTGTCGCTATAATGATCTTTGATAATTGATCAGATTAAGATATGGGACAGCCTTCTAGGTAAAAATTTCGATAGACAAGATGTTGTGGTTTTCCAGGCGCGAGACCATACATAAGAGTATGTCGAGTGTCTGAAAAACCAAAACAACGCAGGATATCGGAACTTTTTACGACGCCATCAAAGTTTAAGTTTATGGATGTTGCTTTATTTGATTACGATTTGCCGGTTGAGCGCATCGCTCAATATCCCCTGTCATTAAGGGATCAGTCCCGATTGTTGCTGGTTAAACGTGACAGTCGGGATTTTAGTGACGAGCGCTTTTGTGATCTGGGCCAACATCTCAAATCTGGCGACCTTTTGGTTCTCAATGATACGAAGGTTATTCCGGCCCGTTTGTTGGGGCGTAAAGAGAGTGGCGGTCAGGTCGAAGCCTTTCTTGTTCGAGCTGTAAGCGAAACTTTAAGTGCGTCAGATGACTCCGGTAGCCGGGCGCTCTGGCGAGCCCTGTTTAAATCCTCGAAAAAAATGCGTCCCGGGCAGAAGTTGGATTTCGGTGGCGGTTTGACCGGTCAGGTTATTGAACCTTCGGGAACCGAGCCGGGATTGTTGGCTTTGGAAGTCGAAGTTGGCACTACGGTTAACCAAGCGATTGAGAAGGTCGGGCAGGTTCCACTGCCGCCCTATATAAAACGGCAGCCCGAAAGTGATGATCGGCAGACCTATCAGACGGTATTTGCCGATGATACGGCTTCCGGGGCTGTAGCCGCTCCGACGGCGGGCCTGCATTTTACTAAAGAGTTACTCGCTGAATTGCATGAAAAAGGGGTAGAGACGGCGTTTTTAACCCTGCATGTCGGACTTGGTACATTCTCCCCGGTGCGTTGTCAAAAGGTTGAGGAACATCGGATTCATGAAGAGTATTTTCAGATTCCTGAAACAACCCTTGACCAGATTAAGCAAGTCCAGGAGAGAAAGGGTCGTATTGTCGCAGTCGGCACCACGGTAACCCGGGCTTTAGAATATTACGCCGCGACCGGTAACGCTTCGGGGATGTGCGATCTTTTTATCTATCCCGGATTTAAGTTTAAGCTGGTTGATCTTATGTTGACCAATTTTCATCTGCCGGCTTCTACTCTAATGATGCTGGTTTCGGCTTTTGCCGGCCGTGAAACCATGATGGCTGCCTATCGTCGGGCGCTCGAACTTGAATTCAGGTTTTACAGTTACGGCGATGCCATGTTGATTTATAAATGAGTGCTTTTCAGGTTATAAATAAAGAGGTCGATGGTTTTGCCCGGCGGGGTCGGATTACGACGGCGCACGGGATTATTGAGACCCCATGTTTTATGCCGGTCGGAACCAAGGCCACGGTCAAAGGTTTGACCCCGAAACAGCTTGAAGAGGAGGTTGGGGCCCAGATCGTTTTGGGCAATACTTATCACCTTTTTTTGCGGCCGGGACATGAACTGATTAAAAAATTGGGCGGGCTGCATAAATTTATGGGCTGGTCCCGACCAATTTTGACTGATAGTGGTGGGTTCCAGGTTTTCAGTCTCTCCTCTTTGCGCCGTATCGAAGAGGGCGGGGTGACCTTTCGCTCGCCTATTGATGGCAGTACGCATCATTTGACGCCGGAATCCTCAATCTCTATTCAAGAAGATCTGGGGGCCGATATTATTATGGCTTTCGATGAGTGTACACCTTATCCGGCGACCCATAAAGAGGCTCTTGATTCGCTCGAATTGACAGCTCGTTGGGCCGCACGTTCGCTTAATGCTCGGCAACGTTCCGACAATCTCCTTTTCGGGATTATTCAGGGTAGTACTTATCCTGAATTGCGTCGTTTAAGTCTGGAAAAGACGGTGGCCGTTGGTTTCGACGGTTATGCTCTGGGCGGTTTAAGTGTTGGTGAAGGGCAGACGTCCATGTATGATGTCGTCAACGAATTTGGCTCTCAGTTGCCGGAAGCTGCACCGCGTTATTTGATGGGAGTCGGAACCCCTGAGGATCTGCTGGTGGCGGTGGCCGCTGGCCTTGATATGTTTGATTGCGTGATGCCGACCAGAAATGCTCGTAACGGAATGTATTTTACCAGTTATGGGCCGCTCTCGATCAAACAGGCTCGTTTCCGTGAAGATCCCGGGCCGATTGATGCCCGTTGCAACTGTTATACATGTCGTAACTTCAGCCGTGCTTATCTCCGGCATCTTTTTATGGCGAAAGAGATTTTATCTTCGGTGCTGGCGACGATTCATAACCTGCATTTTTACAATAAATTAATGGCCGGTATGCGGGACGCGCTCGTCGGCGGTGAATTTCAACGGTTTAAAAGTTCCTTTTTGGCCGATTACAAGAGCCAGGAATAGTAATATTTTTTGTAACTATTTAGCGTAAGTAGAAAAGGTACCTAATTTTGATAGATTTCAGTGAATTCTGGGGACATAACCTGATTCTCCGAAGGAAATCGGGATTGTGTCCCCTGAATTTACGGGTTAGCTGAATAGTTACTATTTATTTTAATCTTATAATTTTGTTAACTTATAATATTTAAGTAAGGAGTGTCACATGGGTGATTTAGCTGGTGGTATGGAAGGATTCAAGACTTTTATCCCTTTGATTTTAATGTTCGTTATCTTCTACTTTCTCCTGATTCGGCCGCAACAGAAACGCCAGAAGGAGCATAAGGCGTTGTTGGCTAACCTTAAACGTGGTGACGATATCATTACGGCGGGTGGTGTTATGGGGCGGATTACCGGTGTTGCCGAGACCTTTATCACGATTGAAGTGGCCGAAAAAGTGAGAATCAAGATCGCTCGCGGACAGGTTATGTCAGTTAAAAAGGTCGATAACTAATGGCGTCGTAAAAATATCGATCTCCTGCGTCGTAGGATTTTTTCAGACACTCGACATACTATTTGTATAGTCTCGCGCCTGAAAAAATCCTTCTCCTTGTATATCGAAATTTTTACTTAGCCATTCCCTTTGGGATATGAATGTCTCAAATTGGTTTTTTTAGATAATAGTTTAAGGTGTCGGGATGTTGTCCTAAGAGTCATAACTTTAGTGGACAATTTTCCGGAATAATTTGGAGCAACTAACTGATGATTAAGAGTGTTAAACTGCGGCTGGCGATAGTTTTAGTAAGTGTCGCCTTGGCCCTGATCTATCTTTTCCCGACTATGAGCGGTCAGGTTCCGGGTTGGTGGGGGAAAGTTTTTCCAACAGAAAAAATTCATTTAGGACTTGATCTGCAAGGCGGCATCCATCTTCTTATGGAAGTTGATGTCGAAAAAGCCATGCATGTGTCGACTGATCGGCTGACCGACAGTGTCAAGCGTATGCTGGTTGAAGAGAAGATTAAGGTTTCCGAGGTCTCTCAAGTCCATACCGGTAACATTAAATTTGTCCTTGAAGATGTCGGCGAGCTTGATCATTTGCAGACCTTTCTTGAAGAACGGATTCCGGGTTGGGAGCATATGTCAACCCAAGGTTCAATTGTTCTCTATCTAGTGAGTGAGAAAGAGCGCCAGAGAGTCGAAAAACTGGCACTTGAACAGGCGGTTGAAACCATGCGTAACCGGATTGATCAGTTTGGCGTGGCGGAACCGGAAATTCGGGTGCAGGCCAACAATCGGATTTTGGTTCAGTTACCCGGGATCAAGGATACCCGGCGGGCGATCGATCTGATCGGTAAAACCGCCTTGTTAGAATTCAAATTGGTTAATGATCAATTTGATCCAACTAAAATATCGGTTGCCGAGCTTGGCGATAATCTTGAAGTTCTTTATGAGCAGGCCCGCGACCCGGAAACCAACGCGATTATCAGTAAGCGCCCTTATGTTATCGAAAAAAAGAGCTTGATGACGGGTGAGTATATTTCCAATGCCAGTGTCCGTTTCAACAGCCAGTTTGGCGAGCCTTACGTCTCTCTCGAATTCAACTCCCAGGGTGGTAAACTTTTTGGTAAGTTAACGGGCGAACATGTTAAACGGCGGTTGGCTATTATTCTTGATAATAATGTCTATTCAGCCCCTGTGATTCAGGAACAGATTTCCGGCGGACAAGCTCAGGTCAGTGGCCGTTTTACAGCCAAAGAGGCCCATGATTTGGCGATTGTGCTGCGGGCCGGGGCTTTACCGGCACCGATTAAGATTCTTGAGCAGCGAACTGTCGGACCCTCTTTGGGGCGTGATTCAATTCGTAACGGCTTTGTTTCGATGGTGGTAGGTTTTCTCCTGGTTGTGGCCTTCATGGTGGTTTACTATCGCTTGAGCGGGCTGGTGGCAAATCTGGCTCTGGTCTTGAATCTGCTCTTTATTATGAGTATTCTGGCCTTGGCCCAGGCGGCCTTGACCTTACCGGGGATCGCCGGTATTGTTTTGACTATCGGTATGGCAGTTGATGCCAATGTCTTGATATTTGAGCGTATACGAGAAGAATTACGACTTGGTAAAACCCCCAGGGCGGCACTTGATGGTGGTTATGGTAAAGCTTTTCTGACCATTATGGATGCCAATATCACAACCCTGATCGCCGCCATTGTCCTTTTTCAGTATGGTACCGGCCCGATTAAAGGTTTTGCGGTAACCCTTTCGATAGGGATTGTTTCGAGCCTTTACACGGCGATCTTTGTCACCCGTCTGGTCTTTGATATGGTTGCCGAGCGGCGGTCATTGAAAAAACTTAGTATTTAATAAGCCTGGAGAGTAACTTTATGCAGTTTTTTAAAGCTGGTACGATAAATGTCGATTTTATCGGCAAACGTCGCCTTTTTATGTTGATTTCAGTGATCGCCATTCTGGTCGGGCTGGGCTCATTGATGGTTCGTGGCGGACTCAACTACGGTATTGATTTCGCTGGTGGAACCATGGTTCAGGTTCGTTTCGCTAAGGATGTCAGTCCCGATGATCTCCGTCAGTCCCTGGCCGGAGTTGATTTGGGTGATGTCTCAATTCAGCAGTTTGAGGATGACGAGGCCCATGAATTCCTGATTCGAGTCGAGAAATCAAAAGCCGGTCTGGTCAGTCTTTCAGATGAAATCAAGGTTGTTTTGGACGAAGTTTTCGGTTCTGAAAATGTTGATATCCGGCGGGTTGAGATGGTTGGTCCCAAGGTTGGTAAGGATCTGCGGCGCCAAGGGCTGCTGGCAATTATTTATGCCATGATCGGTATTTTGATCTATGTCACGGTGCGTTTCGAGTTTCGTTTTGCGGTGGGGGCGATCGTTGCTTTGGTCCATGATGTAATGATTACAGTTGGGGTTTTTGCCCTGCTCGATAAGGAATTTTCGTTGCCGATTCTGGCCGCTCTTTTAGCGATTGTCGGTTACTCCTTAAACGATACGATTGTAGTTTATGACCGGATTCGTGAAAACATGAAAGGCCTCGGCAAGCAAAATTTTCTGACGACAGTCAATAGATCGATTAATCAGACGCTCAGCCGGACGATTCTAACTTCGTTGACGACCATGCTGGTTTTGATCAGCCTCTTTTTTCTTGGCGGCGGCGTCATTCATGACTTTGCTTTTGCCATGATCGTCGGGGTCATGGTCGGAACCTATTCATCGATTTTTATCGCCAGCCCCGTGGTTATTTCGATGCAACCGAAAAAAAAGTAGGATCATGCTCAATCTGAGCGAGATCTTCTGCAGTCTTCAAGGGGAGTCCACATTTGCTGGACTCCCCTGTGTTTTTGTCCGGCTCGCGGGCTGTAACCTTGATTGCAGCTATTGCGACACCGCTTATGCAAAAACTCTTGACGATAGCGAAAAAGTCTCCATTCAAGCGATCATCGACCGGGTTTCCGGCTATAAGGTGCCGCTGGTAGAATTGACCGGGGGAGAGCCTCTACTGCAAAAAGAGGCCCCTGAATTAGTCCGCCAACTTCTGGAGCTCGATTATACAGTTCTGGTCGAGACCAACGGCTCTCTTGATATCAGCCCCATCGACCGCCGCGCCCACCTGATTGTCGACATCAAAACCCCGGGCAGCGGCATG